>DATFUW010000227.1:0-7737 GCA_035260605.1 Thermoanaerobaculia bacterium
GTCCGCCGCGCGATGCGGCGCCACGACTTTCGATCGCGGCAACCTCGTCGAGCGGCTGCGCCGCGGCGCCTTCCCGCAGTCGAAGACGGCGGCCGACCCGCACGGCTGGACCTCCGGCGTTCTGGCGTTCGAGCTGCGGCCGAACGAGACCGCCACGGTCACCGTGCCGTTCCACCAACCGTTCGGCACGCGTCCGCCCGACTGGGCCGGCAAGCTCGACCGGGTCATCATCCGAGTGCCCCCCTCCGCGCAACGGATCGTCGACTCCATTCGCGCGAACCTCGCATGGATCCTGATCCATCGCGACGGCGCGGCGCTGCAGCCGGGATCGCGCTCCTACGACCGTTCGTGGATCCGCGACGGCTCGATGATCGCCGACGCGCTGCTCCGGCTCGGGCTGCCGGAAGTGGTGCGTGACTACATCCACTGGTACGCGCGCTTCCAATACCCCGACGGGAAGGTGCCGTGCTGCGTCGACTCGCGCGGCGCCGATCCGGTCCCCGAGAATGACAGTCACGGCGAGCTCATCTGGCTCATCGCCAATGACTACCGCTACACGCGCGACCGCGCGCTGGCCGAGGCGGTCTGGCCGCACGTGGTGGCCGCCGTCGGCTACATCGACCAACTGCGGAAGACGCAGACCGCTCCTCAATTCTTCGGCCTACTTCCGGCCTCGATCAGCCATGAAGGCTACTCCGCTCACCCCGAGCATTCATTCTGGGACGACTTCTTCACGGCGAAAGGGCTCGCGGACGCCGCGTGGCTCGCCGGTCAGCTCGGACACGCGGAGGAGGCGAAGCGCTTCGCCGCGATCCACGACGAATTCGAGCGCGACCTGCTGGCGGCGATCGCGCGGGCCATGGCGGCGCACCACATCGACTACATCCCAGGCTCGGTGGAGCTCGGCGATTTCGATCCGACATCGACCACGATCGCCATCGAGCCCGGCGGACAGCTCGGAAGTCTTCCCCGGGCGGCCGTCGCCGCAACGTTCGACCGCTACTTCGCCGAGGCACACGCGCGGACCATCGGCGCGAAAGCGTGGGAGAACTACACCCCGTACGAACTGCGCAGCGTTGGGACATTCGTGCGGCTGGGGGAGCCGGAGCGGGCGCACGAGCTGCTCGATTTCTTCTTCCGCGGCCAGCGTCCGCCGCAATGGCGCGAATGGGCCGAGGTGGTGTGGCACGATCCGAAGACCCCGAAGTTCGTCGGCGACATGCCCCATGGCTGGGTGGGATCGGATTACCTGCGGTCGGTGCTCGACATGTTCGCCTACGACCGTGACGACGGCGTGCTGGTGATCGGCGCGGGGATCCCGCGCGACTGGCTCGCGACGCCCGGCGTCGAGGTCCGCGGGCTGCACACACACGAGGGGATCCTGAACTTCACCATGCGCGGCGACCGCGTCACGATTTCCGGCCGGCTCGACGCCAGCCGCGGCATCGTCGTCCGATCACCGCTCGGCAGAAAAGAGATCACCATCCACCACGTGCCGGCGGAGATCCGATTCAAGGAGTGACGGCGCTATCTTCCGCTGCGACTGTCGACCGTGAACACCTGGAACGCAAGATCGTGGTACTGACCGTTGTTGTCGAACAACTCCAGCCAACCGGGCGGATTCGGGCGAGCGTCGAAAAACGCGCTGCCCCCGGCGACCACGTGGCCGACGGGACCGATCCACACTCCGCAGCTTCCTCCCGCGGCTTCCAGCGTCAGCGCATATTGCACGCCGGCGCTGACGCGCACCGGATGCCGGAACTCCACGATGCGGAAGCCAATAGCGGGCGTCGGGACCGAGGTGAACACCGTCCCCGGAACGTCCTCCGCCCCCAGCGAAACGCCGCTCGGAACTCCGGCGCTGGTCTGCTCGATCCTGACCGTGACCGTCGCGGCTGGCTCGCAGGTCATCGGAAGCGTGAGATCGGCAATGAATCCATCACGCCCGATCGTGAACACCTGCGCCAGCTTCTCTGCTGACGACCCGCCTAACGCCAGGACTTGCGACGTATCGAGATTCACCTGCTCCTGATCGAGACGAGGCTGCGCCCACGCGAGCATTGGAACAAACAGGAAGACGACGAGAGCCATACCGGGCTTATGGTTCATGGCTGCCTCCTTCGATGGTTATGACGCCAACTATATCGATTCCACGACCGCGTGTCGGTCTGAAATTGGAATGCGCGGCCCGTTGGTGAGAGATCACCGAGTTTCGGCAGAGGAGCCCGGGCGCCACCAAAAGGGCCGGCACTCCTTCACTTCAGGTTTCCTCCGCGCGTGCGAATCACCTCGGCGTAAAAGCGCCCGCTGGCCTTGATCGTCCGCTGCTGCGTGGCGAAATCGACGTGCACGATGCCGAAGCGCTTCGCGTAGCCGAGCGCCCACTCGAAGTTGTCCAGCAGCGACCAGACACAGTAGCCGCGCAGATCGACTCCGCGGCGCATGGCCTCGCGGATGGCGCGGAGATGTTTGCGGAGGTAATCGACCCGAAGTGCATCGTCGACGACATCGGCAGACGACGGAGGATCGTAGAAGGCGGCTCCGTTCTCGGTGATGTACATGGGGAGGTCGCCGTAGCGGTCACGGACCCACACGAGGATGTCGGTCAGCCCCTGCGGAAAGACCTCCCACGACGTTTCCGTATAGGGCGCGCGGGGATTGCGGACGCGCTCGGCGCGTTCAAGCATCGCCGGCGGCGCGTTCTTCGTGATCCCGCGCGTGTAGTAGTTCACGCCGAGAAAGTCGATCGGCTGCCGGATCTCGCGAAAGTCGGATTCCTCGAACTGCGGCCACGCCTCGCCGTAGAGCATCTTCAGCTCCGGAGGATAGGCGCCCAGACGGATCGGATCGAGGTACTGCCGGTTCATGTAGGCGTCGGCGCGCGCGGTCGCCAGCCGGTCTTCTTCGCTGTCGCTCGCCGGATATTTCGGCTCGAGGTTCAGCACGATGCCAATCTGCCCCTTCGACATGGCGCGATACGCCGAAACCGCGGCGCCGTGCGCGCGGAGCAGGTTGTGCGCGGCGATCGGCGTCTCGAACAGGCTGCGGTGTCCCGGCGCGAGCGGGCCGTGCAGGTAACCGCCGTCGGTGACCACCCACGGCTCGTTGAGCGTCGCCCAGAGCGGCTTGCGGTCGTCGAGCGTTCGGAACATCACGTTCGCGTACTCCGCGAACCAGCCAGCGACGTCGCGGTTCACCCATCCGCCGAGGTCGTCGAGCGCCGCGGGAAGGTCCCAGTGGTAGAGCGTGACCAGTGGCTGGATTCCATTCGCCCGCAGCGCATCGGTGAGCCTGCGGTAGAAATCGAGTCCCTTCTCGTTGACGCGCCCTTTCCCCTCGGGAAGGATGCGGCTCCACGACACGCTAAAACGGTACGCTGTCAGCCCGAGCTCGCGCATCAGCGCCACGTCGGACTCCCAGCGGCGGTAATGATCGCAGGCCACATCCCCGGTCTCGCCGTTGATCACGTGGCCCGGCGTGTGGCTGAAGCGGTGCCAGATGCTGGGACCGGCGCCGTCGGCGAGCGGCGATCCCTCGATTTGATATGCAGACGTCGCGGCTCCCCACAGGAAGTGCGGCGGGAAAAGTTCGTCGTGTGTCATACTCGCGCGCCCGAGGGGATCGCGATGGCGCGGGTGGCGCTCGCTGGCGTTCGCAAAGTCTACGATAACGGTCATGTGGCCGTCGAGAATGCGAGTTTCGAGATCGCCGATGGCGAGCTCATGGTTCTCGTCGGTCCCTCCGGCTGCGGCAAGAGTACGCTGCTGCGGATGATCGCCGGCCTGGAGACGATCTCCGGCGGCTCGATCTCCATCGGAGAGCGCGTGGTCAACGACGTCCCGCCCAAGCAGCGCGACATCGCCATGGTCTTCCAGAATTACGCGCTGTACCCGCACATGTCCGTCTACGAGAACATGGCCTTCGGCCTGAAGCTACGGCACCTCCCGAAGCCGGACATCGACCAGCGCGTCCGCCGCGCGGCATCGATGCTCGGCCTCGAGCCGGTGCTCACCCGCAAGCCGAAGCAACTCTCGGGCGGGCAGCGCCAGCGCGTGGCGCTCGGGCGCGCGCTCGTCCGCGAGCCGTCCGCATTTCTGCTCGACGAGCCGCTCTCCAACCTCGATGCCAAGCTCCGTCTGCAGACGCGCGCTGAGATCGCCCGCCTCCACCAGCGCCTCGGCGCCACGATGATCTACGTGACGCACGACCAGATCGAGGCCATGACCCTCGGCAACCGCATCGTGGTCCTCGATTCCGGAAAGATCCAGCAGATCGACACGCCGCTCGCGCTCTACCGCCGCCCGGCAAACCGCTTCGTCGCCGGCTTCATCGGCAGTCCGCCGATGAACTTCTTCAACGGCCGCAGCGCCGGCGACCGTTTCATCGCCGCCGACGATGCCTTCGCCATTCCGCTCCGGCGGCCGATGCCGGCGGGGGAGATCGTCCTCGGCATTCGGCCGGAGCACGTGACGATCGGGAGCGGCAGCGACGCCAAATTCACCCTCGATCTCGTCGAGCCGATCGGCAACGAGGTCTTCGTCTATACGAGCGGCGGCGGCCATCACGTCGTGGCGCGCATCGCCCCGCGGGAGCTGCCGAAGATCGGCGCCCCGATCGATCTGCATTTCGATTCCGAGCAGGTGCACTTCTTCGACAGCCGCAACGGAGCGCGAATCGAGGCGGCCGCGTGAACCGATGAGTGAAAAAGCTCCAATCCCGGCCGAAGGCCTGAACGCCCGCGGCCTGTCGGCTTCGCTGACCGTGAACGACATCGACCGCAGTCTGGCGTGGTACCACAACGTCCTGGGATGCGCCGTCGACCGCAAATTCGAGCGCGAGGGGAAGCTGATGGCCGTCTCCCTCCGAGCCGGAGAGGCCCGCATCCTCATCACTCAGGATGACGGATCGAAGGGAGCGGATCGCATCAAAGGCGAAGGCTTCTCGCTGATGATGACCACCGCCCAGAACATCGACTCGATCGCCGCAGGGATCCACGCCCGCGGCGGAGTGCTCGATTCCGAACCGTCCGACACGCGCTGGGGCCAGCGCATGTTCCGCCTTCGCGACCCGGACGGATTCCGCTATACGATCTCGTCGGAACGCGCATGATCTTTGCCCTTCGCATTTGGGGACTCAGGCGATGACAAAGGCGCGTGCCGGTCACGAAAAATCAGCTTCGGACCTCATCAGCGAGAGAATCGCGGAGCTCGGCGACTGGCGCGGAGACATGCTTCGCCGCGTACGCAAGCTGATCAGGGACGCAGACCCGGAGATCGTCGAAGAGTGGAAATGGAGGGGAACTCCCGTCTGGTCTGACAACGGGATCGTCTGCACCGGCGAGTCCTACAAGAGCGTCGTGAAGCTCACGTTCGCCAGGGGCGCCTCCCTCGAAGATCCCGCGAGTTTGTTCAACGCCAGCATGGATGGGAATGTGCGACGGGCCATCGATCTCCATCAAGGCGACAGGATCGACGAACCGGCATTCCAGGATCTCATCCGCGCCGCCGCCGCTCTCAACTCGTCGGGAAAGCGGCCCTCCCGATCTTCGAAGCGCGGCGTCAGCCTCGAGCAGGCACGCGCTCTCCTGCTGGCACACTCCGAGGTCCGGCCGGGACGATCGTACGGGATGCCGTCGTACCTGCTGCGGGGAAGATTCTTCGCGCGCTTCCGCGACGACGACACGGTGCTGGTCCTCCGGCTCGGAAGCATCGACGACCGCGACGTCCTGATGCAGCTCGACGCGCGCTCCTTCTTTTTCACGGACCATTACCGCGACTACCCCGCGGTCCTGGTCCGTCTCGCGGAGATCCGTCCCTCGCTGCTGTCCGACGTCGTCGGCCGCGCATGGACCGATGCCGTCGCGCAGATCCCCGCGCGCGCTACACGCCGTCGCGCAGCCACTTCAACATCTTCGGGAAGGCGACCGCGGGGTTCTTCCGCGGAGTCTTCTCCGCGGCCATCCCCGCGTACTCGAGCATCGGGACGCCGACGAACCTCCCCGCGCCGAAGTTCTCGATGATCGCGCCCGAGGCGCCCCGGTAGCCGCCGTCGTGGAAAACGACCGCCGGATCGAGCCCGAGTTCGACGACCGCGGCGTACGACCAGGCGATCGCCGCGAGCTCCGCTCCCGGGTCTGCTGTGGCAGGGCCCGACAGCGCGGCGCGCTCGCTCGGGCGCGTGAACGCGATGTGTCCCGCCTCGTGCAGCAGGTCGCCGGGATGGGTCATCCGCTCGCGGTCGAACAGCAGGATTCCCCGATCGATGATGATGCCGGGGACGAACGTCGGCGGCTCGACGGGAGATTCGCGCACCTCGATGCCGATCCTCCGCAGGAACTCCAGGATCGCGGCGGTCACCTCGGGCACAGCCGTAGAATAGTTAAAATCCCGTTTCGATGGCAGCGCGCACAAAGAGAATCGCGCCGAAAGACACCGTCGAGGCATGGGCGTCGATCGCACGCCGCGTCCGAGCCGCCGTCCGCGGTCTCGGCGAACGACAACTCGACCGCCGGGGCGGGTCGGAAGGGTGGTCGATCCGCCGATACGTCCATCATCTCGCCGAGGCGAACCTCGTCGCCTCGACCATCGTCATCGCGGCGATCGGAAGCCCGGGCTGCACGTTCGACTGGTCGTGGCTGATCCCCGACGAGGCCTGGATGCGTTCGGCCGGTTACGACCGTGTGCCCCTTGGCCCTGCGCTGCGGATGCTCGAGGCGCTCTCGCGGCACGTCGCGGCGCTGCTCGTTCCGTCGACGGCACTCCTTCGGCGGCCCGTCGTGCTGATCGGGAGCGGGGGGCGGAAGAGCGGCACCACGGTTGCGGCCGTGCTGGCGGACGAAATCGCGCATGCGGAGCACCACCTCGCTGACATCGCCGCGGCACGCGGGGCGGCGAAATGACCGCGCTCGGCCGCGCGATCCGCTACTCGCGTTTTCCGAGCCGCTTCTCGGCGCGGTCGGCGAGCATCCAGAGCGCTATGCCGATCTCGAAGGCGGCGCAGAGGATGGCCACGAGCACTGCCGCCCACCAGGCGGCGAGCTTCCAGGCGGCGAAGATCAGGCCGGCATAGACCAGAACGCGGAGAAGGCGGATCATCAGCGGCGGCCGAGGATCGGCCGAGCGCGCCGGAAAGTCAAGATTCGGTTGCAAGCACACGCAACCATAACTCCAGTGTTCTTCATCACATCCCACCGTGATATCCTCTGGCCGTGGCGAAAGTACTGTTTGTTCAAGACGCGCTCTACGAATCCTTCGGTCCGCAGTACATGTCGGCGGTGGCCAAGCAGGGTGGCCATGACGTGGACATGTTCATCCTGTCGGCCGATGGTGACAAGAACTTCGCTTCCACCTTGCGGAAGATGCAGCCCGACATCACCGCCTTCTCCATCACCTCGTTCGGCTTCAAGTGGGCCATCGACGCGGCGAAGGAGGCGAAGGAGACGGTCAAGACCCTGACCGTCTTCGGCGGCGCACATCCGACGTTCGCTCCGGAGTTCATCAAGCAGCACCCCTACATCGACCTGGCCTGCAAGGGCGAGGGCGAAGGGGCGTTCCTCGACGTCTGCAACGCCGTCGATGCGGGGAGCGACCTGAGCGACATCGCGAACATGACCATTCACGACGGGAACGGCGGATTGAAACGCAACGAGCTCCGCCCGCTGGTCGTGGACCTGGACACGATTCCCTACGCCGACCGCACACTGCACTTCAAGTACCGCACGCTGCGAGAGCTCCCGTA
>DATFUW010000228.1:0-4628 GCA_035260605.1 Thermoanaerobaculia bacterium
CCGCGAGGAGATCGAGTTCCTCCGCCGCTACATCGAGATCATGGAGATCCGCTTCCAGGGCCGGCTTCGGACGACGATCGATGCGGACCCCGGCGCGCTCGAACTCCGCGTTCCGAGCCTCATCCTGCAGCCGATCGTGGAGAACGCGCTCGAGCATGGAGCCAGCCGTGCGGCGGGGGAGAGCCGCGTGACGATCTCCGCGCGACGGGAAGGAAACGTGCTGCTCCTCTCGATCCGGGATAATGGGCCCGGCATCCGGCCCTCTGCCGGCGGCGGCATCGGCCTGGCGAACACGCGAGCCCGGCTCGCCGAGCTGTACGGCGAACGCGCATCGCTCGAGCTCTTCTCGCCGCCCGAGGGAGGGACGGTGGCCACGATGAGCATTCCGGCCGATGAGTGACAAGGTCCTTCGCGTCGCGGTGATCGATGACGAGCCGCTGGCCCGCCAGCGGATCGAGGACCTGCTGGGGGCGGAGCGCGGCGTGGAGATCGCCGGCACCGCCGAGGATGGCCAGCAGGCCGAGGCGCTGATCCGCCGCGAGAAGCCAGATCTCGTCTTCCTCGACGTGCAGATGCCGGCGAAGAACGGGTTCGAGGTCGTGGAGGAGATCGGAGCGGAGCAGATGCCGGCCACGATCTTCGTCACGGCCTTCGATCAGTTCGCGCTGAAGGCCTTCGACGTCGCCGCGATCGACTATCTGCTCAAGCCCTTCGACGACGAGCGCTTCCATCAGGCGATGGAGCGGGCGCGGAAGGCCATCGAGCTGCGCGAGGTCGGCCAGATGACGCGCCGGCTGCTCGAGTTCCTGCGCGAACCGGAGAAGCCGCAGTTCCTGGAGAAGATCGCGGTGGAATCGCGCGGCCAGGTCCGCGTCGTCCCCGTGAAGATCATCGACTACATCACCGCGAGCGGCCCATACGCCGAGCTGCACATCGCCGGAAAGACCTTCGCCGTGCGCGAGCGCATGCAGGCACTCGAAGAGCAGCTCGATCCGTCCGTCTTCTTTCGTATCCATCGGTCGGCCATCGTCCGCCTCGACCGCATCGACGTGCTGCTGCACCGCCCGGGCGGCGACTACGCCGTTCGCCTCAAGGATGGAACGGAGCTCGATCTCAGCCGCGCGCGGCGCGAGGAGCTCGAGAAACGGCTCGGGATCTGAATTCGCAATCAGAGACGCGGCGTGCGTCCCTCGATCGTCTCGCAGAACGCGACGGCGAATGCCACTCCCAGTGCGACGTAGAGAAGACTCTGCAGCATCATGACTACGGCGGTGGGAATCGCAGGAGCGATGCCAGTTACTTCGAGGCGGGCAGAAGCGGCAGGCGGACGGTAAAGCGCGCTCCCATGCCGGGACCGGGGCTCGTCGCCTCGACCGTCCCGCCGTGCATGGACACGAGTTGCCGGACAATGCTCAGCCCGAGGCCCAGGCCCCCTTTGGCCATGGAGTCACGCCCCTGGCGCAGCGGCTCGAAGATCCGCGGAAGGAGCTCGGCGGGGATCCCTTCGCCGGTGTCGGTGACCGAGATCTCCGCGTTGCGCTCGTCATGTGCGAGCCGAACGTCGATGTGCCCGCCGGCCGGCGTGAACTTCAACGCGTTGGAGATCAGATTCCAGCAGATCTGCTGCAGCCGCGTGGCGTCGCCGTCGACCACGCACGGCTCGCGCGGCAGTCCTGTGGAAAGCTCCACGCGCTTCTCTTCGGCCGCCGGCCGTGCCATCGCCGTGGCCTGATCGACGACGGAGACGAGCGCGACCGGAGCGCGGTCGAGGTGCAGTTTCCCAAGCGTGAGGCGCGACATGTCGAGCAGGTCCTCGATCAGCCGCGACTGCGCGCGCGCGCTCTGTTCGATGGCCTGCGAGGCCGTCGTGCGCAGTTCCTCTCCATCCTCCTGCCTCAGGATCGAAGCCCATCCCAGGATCACGGTCACCGGAGTCCGCAGTTCGTGAGAGACGGTGGCGATGAATTCGTCCTTCGCATGGTCGAGCTGGCGCAGCTCCTCGTTCGCCCGCGCCAGCTCGCCTTCCGCGCGCCGGCGCTGCGTCATCAGCAGGCTGATGCTCACGCCGATCGTCGCGAAGATCGAAAGCTGGATGACGTCCTCGAAGCCGAGGTGGACGCGCCTGGCATCGAGATACTCCAGGTAGTTCGATGCCGCGAGAGCCAGGATGACGGAGGTCAGCGCCGGCCTGAGGCCGCCGAACAGCGCCGTGGCCACGATGGCGAACAGGAAGACTGCGTACACGTGCGGCTGCAGCTCTTTGCGGAACCCGAGCAGGACGGCGAGCGCCAGCGCGACACTGCCGACGGCCAGAACGTATGGCAGCAGCGTGCGAACCCATTGGCTCCGCCCGCGTGCTTCATGGTTGAACTGCAGCATGGCGCCACTGAATTCGACGCGCGAGCGCCGCTCCGGTTTCAAGAAGGGGTCAGGTCTGTGATCGGTGATTTTCTACGCAGTGTAGAAATCGCGTTCCGACACTCTGTACGCTCGTGGAGTGCGTGAGATCACGGAGCCAGGAGGAGATGATGCGGAGCATCGTTGACGGCGAGTGGCGGACAGATCGTCTGAAAACCAAGCGCCCCTTGGGGTTACGGCCGCGAGCGGTGCCGCAACGAAAGCCAGGGAATTCGGGCGACACTACATTAGGTAGAAAATCACCGATCACAGACCTGACCCCTTTCGTGACTTCACCAGTCGCTGACCACCACCGGGTCGCTGTCGTTCAGCGACAGCGTCGGCACCAACGCCGCGTTCGCCTACGAAGTCCGCGCGCTCGACGCGTCGTCCAATCCCTCTCCGTTCAGCACGCCCGATGCAGCGACGACGGTCTCTTTCACCGACGATCCGCTGACCGCGGGATCGACGTCGGTCAAGGCGGTGCACGTGACCGAGCTGCGCACGGCGGTCAACGCGCTGCGCGGCGCCGCCGGGCTCGGCGCGGCATCGTTCACCGACGCGTCGCTTCCCGGCATACCGATCAAGGCGCTGCACATCACGCAACTGCGGGCCGCACTCGACGCCGCCCGCATTGCTCTCGGCCTTCCGGCAATCACCTATGCGGATTCGGCGCTGACCGCGGGGGTCACGCCGGTGAAGGCGGTGCACCTGCAGCAGCTTCGCAACGGGATCGAGTAGGGGAAGGGGAGGGCTCCTACTTCACGCCGTTCCGAAGATCGACGATGTGCGCACTCTTCAGCGGCGTGACATTCGGGGTGATCGTCGCGTCGGTGTAGGTCAGCGCGGGAAGTCCGATCGCCGCGCGGGCCTGATCGAGCGCGGTGCGGAGCTCGGTCACGTGCAGCGCGCGGATGGTCGTCCCGGCGGCCAGTCCCGGATCAGTGAAAGCCTGGCTGCCGAGGCCCGCGGCGGCGCGCATCGCATTGACGGCCGTGCGGAGTTGCGTGATGTGCACGGCCTTCGCCGCCATTCCCGCCGTCAGCGAGGCGTCGGTGAAGGCGGTGGTCGTCGCGGCGTCGACGCTGCTCAGCGGTGAGGCGGCGCTGCCCGAGACGGAGAGGACTTTGTAGAGGTACGTGGTGTCCTGCGCGCGGCCGCCGTCGGGGAAGCTCGTTCCGGCGGTACTCCCGGCGAACGTGAACGCTGCGTTCTGCGAGCTGCGGTAGACCTGATAGCCGGTCGCGCCGGCCGCCGCGGTCCAGGTGACGTTCACGTTCGAGATGCTCGTCGCCATCGCCGAGACGCCCGCCGGCGGATCGAGGTACGAACCGGGGACGACGAGCAGCGTGATGCTCTGCGCCGGAACGGTCAGCGGAATCGTCGAACCGGAGAGCGCCACGTCGGCCGGATGGGTGATCGCGTTGCCGGAATCGAGCTGCCAGCGGTGCGCGGCGCCGCCGGACGGCAGGAAATTCGCGAGGCTGACCGTGACGGGGGTGTCGCCGCTGAGCGTCTTGGCGACGATCATGATCGTCAGCGCGTGGTCGCTCGAGCGCAGCGCGGCGAACGCGGAGACGTCGTCGACGTTCGGAGCGGCCGCGCTGACGCTCTGATCGCCGAAGTCCGAGTGCGAGCCGTCGTAGTTGCGGTACATCTTGAAGGCGTTGTAGACGACCGAACCGGACGGCGGAGAAGTCCAGCGGACGGCCAGATCGACCGCTTCGCGCCCCAGGATGCCGAGGATGTCGGCCTGCGCCGTGCCGCCGTTGATGTGGTTCTCGGCGCCCCAGTTGTATTCGGTGATGGCGATCTTCGTGCCGGGATCGTCGTTCGCCACCCACTCCTTCAACCGCGGGATCAGACGGACATGTCCGCCGTCGATCCCCGTGCCGCCGATCCACGATTCATCGACGTAGTTCGGATCCCAGAGCGAGCGCGTGGAACGGTTGCGGAGGAGCTGCGTGGCGCTCGTCGTGTCGTCGCTGAACTCGCCGCCTTGCGGATAGAAGTGCACGGCGGCGAAATCGAGGATGCGCACGCCGTGTGCCACCTGGTAGGCATGCGCCTGTTGCAGCAGCCATTCGGCGTACGGAATGCCGCCGTGTGCATCCTGGTCGCCGGTATCACCGTTTTCCTGATCGAGTCCGCTGGAGAAGTATCCCGACCAGCCCCATTCTTCGATCCCGGTGATCAGCGCCGTGGGGTCCTTGGCCTTGATCGCCGCACCG
>DATFUW010000229.1:0-3815 GCA_035260605.1 Thermoanaerobaculia bacterium
TGCTGCGGTAGGCCGTGTTCTGGCGAATCCCGACGATCTGCACCTTGTCCAGACCGACGGCGTTCGCATCGGAGGAGACGAAGTTGTACCAGGGGATGCCGGAGAAGAGCTGTCCGTTGGTCGGCGCCGTCGCGGGGTTCGATCCGTTCGGGACCGAATAGATGCGGCTCTCGACGCTGATGTTGCGGAAGTCGGGGCAGATGCCGGTGGTCGTGCCGTTCGGGCAGGTGTTCACGTTGCAGTCACCGTTCTGCTTGCAGGCATTGAAGATGAGCTGACCGAAGCCGGTCTGCAGTCCGAGCGTCGTCGGAAGAAAGTCGAGGATCTCTCTCCGCTCGTTCGCGCTGAGCGTGATCACGTTGTTGAATACCTGCTGCGCTCCGGTGGCGCCCGAAGAGTAGATCACCGAGACGCTGACCGGGTCGGTGGAGAAATTCGAAAGGAATACGTCCGAAATGAAGGTCACCGAGCTGGCGACATGTCCGGCGGCTGGGACGTACACCTGATCCGCGGCTCGGAAGTTACTTGCCATCGCACCAACAGCGATTAAACACACAGCCGCGGCTACACCAATCTTGAGTTTCACCATAATCTCCTCTTCACTGGGTATTCTCGCATGAGACGAGTCCTACGCGAGCAGGATTGCACGGAATTGATACGCAACGGGTCACCAAAACGTCACGCCCTCACGATGCAGACTGTTTTCTTTACTCCGGGCGAGCGATCGTAGCATGCGTACCATGGAGGATCAATTGATCCGCGACGTCGGCAGCGAGCATGATCGCGCCCGCCTCGATCAAGCTCTGGCCGATCTCGTTCCCGAACACAGCCGCACCTTCTTCACGCGGCTGATCGAAGAGGGTCGCGTGCGCGTCGACGGCCGCGCCGTCCGCAAACCGTCGCACCGCCTCGCCGCGGGACAGCGGATCGAGGTCGACGTCCCTCGGCCTCGTCCTGCGCTCGCCGTGTCGCAGGACATCCCGCTGTCGATTCTTTACGAAGACGCGGAGATCGTCGTCGTCGACAAGCCGCCAGGGCTCGTCGTCCATCCCGCCGCCGGTCACGCCGATTCGACGCTGGTCAACGCGCTGCTGCATCACGTCCGGGACCTCAGCGGCGTCGGCGGCGCGCTTCGGCCCGGGATCGTCCACCGTCTCGACAAGGACACCAGCGGCGTGATGGTCGTCGCCAAGAACGACGCGGCACATCGCGCGCTTGCCGCGTCGTGGAAAGCGGTGCGCAAGGAATACCTGGCGGTCGTCTACGGCACGCCGAAACCGGAGCGCGCCACGATCGACGCGCCGGTCGGGCGCGACCCGCGCAACCGCAAGCGCATGGCCGTCGTCCGTGGCGCCCGCGCCGCGCTCACCGACTACGACGTCGTCGAGTCACTGCCCTTCGTCTCGCTGGTGCATTGCGTGCTGCGCACCGGGCGGACGCATCAGATCCGCGTCCACCTCAAACACCTCGGGCATCCGATCGTCGGCGATGTCCTCTACTCCGGTCCGCAGTGGCGCGGCATTCCCGATCCCCGCGTGCGCAAGCTCGTCGCTGCCTTCCCGCGCCAGGCGCTGCATGCCTGGAAGATCACCTTGCCGGACGGCCGGAAGTTCGAGGCTCCGCTGCCCGCGGATCTGGAACAGATGCTTCGCGCGCTGCGCGGGTGAAGCCCGTCGAGGACTCAGCGCATCAGAGCAGCATCCCGGCGATCGTGGCCGTCAGAAAGTTCGCCAGCGTCCCGGCGAGCATGGCCCGCAGGCCGAGGCGCGCGAGATCGCTGCGGCGCGTGGGTGCCAGCGAGCCGATGCCGCCGATCTGAATGGCGATCGACGAGAAGTTCGCGAAGCCGGTCAGCGCGTAGGTCACGATGATGAAGCTCCGCGGCGAGAGGCTGCTCCCCACCCCGGGCGTGCCGAGCTGCGCGAAGGCCACGAACTCGTTCAGCACCATGCGCACGCCGAGCAGGTTGCCGACGACCAGGCTGTCCTTCCACGACACCCCCATGGCCCAGGCGATCGGCCGGAAGATCCAGCCAAGGACGATATCCAGACTCGCCGGGAACAACTGCGCGAGCGAATGCGCGTAGCCGAAGATCCCGTTGACCAGCGCCACCAGCGCGATGAACGCGATCAGCATCCCCGCCACGTTCAGCGACAGATGCAGCCCCTCGATGGCCCCACGCCCCGCGGCGTCGATGATGTTGACGTCCTGCTTGGGGACGACCACCTCCACGTCGCCGCCGGTCGCCGGCTTCTCCGTTTCCGGGACGATGATCTTGGCCATCATGATGGCGCCCGGCGCGGTCATCATCACCGCCGTCAGCAGGTGAATGATGTCCACGTGCGCCACCATGACGTAGGCCGCCATGATGGCTCCTGACACGTGCGCCATCCCCGCGGTCATCACCGTCATCAGTTCCGACATGGTCATGTCCGGCAGGAACGGGCGGATGGTCAGCGGCGCTTCGGTCTGTCCCATGAAGATCGACGCCGCGACCGAAGTCGACTCCGCCCCCGACACCCCCATGAATCGGTGCATCAGCTTGGCGAAAAAGCGCACCACTACCTGCATCACACCGATGTAGTACAGCACCGCGAATACCGAGGCGATGAAGATGATCGTCGGCAGCACCTGCGTGGCGAAGACCAGCCCTTCCTTCGGACTATTCGGCACGCCGAGCTCGCCGAAAACGAACTTCGATCCTTCCGCCGTGTAGGCGATGAAGTGGTTCACCACGTCCTTGAGCCGCTCGAAGATGAAGGCCAGCAGGTTGTAGGCGAGGAACAGATAGGCAGTGATGGCGCCGAATCCCCACCAGAGCGGGCGCCGCGACGCCGCCGCCGGCATCTGCCGGCCGATGAAGTAGACGACGACTGCCAGCACCACGAAGATCGCCGCGGCCACTGCGCTGCTGATCCGCGGAGCGATCGCCGCGAACGCGCCCGCGATCCACACCCCTTTCAGTACCGTGACGGCGACGACCACCTGCAGGGAGATGCCCCAGAACACGGTCCGCCAGCGGATCGCGCGGCGGTTGTTCGATAACGCGAAGGCAATGGCCAGAATGAGAACGAACCCGATGAGGGCCGAAAATCGCTCCACGTCATCTCCTTGAGCCGAAGTTGGACCGCGGAAGCATAAAGGATGCGGCGGGCAGGACGAAGATGAATTCCCGCTTCATTCTGGCTTGATCTCGCCTCTGGCATCCTTTGGCTATACTCGCCCGCCATGCTGGAACTGATCGACAAGGCCGTTGCCTACATCCGCAGCAAGACGAAAATCGAGCCGAAAGTCGGGGTTGTCCTTGGATCGGGACTCGGCGATCTCGTGAACTCGATCGACACCGAGGCCTCCATCCCCTATGCCGAGATCCCCGGCGCGAAGGCTTCCACGGTCGTGGGCCACTCCGGCCGCCTGATCGTCGGCCGCGTCGGCCGCCTCCCGGTGGTCGCGCTCAGCGGGCGGATGCATTTCTACGAAGGCTACGAGATGTCCGAGGTGATGCACCTGTCGCGCATCGCCGGGCGGCTGGGGATCCGCAAGCTGATCGTCACCAACGCCGCCGGCGGGATCAACACCGCGTTCAGCGCGGGCGATCTGATGCTGATCTCCGACCACATCAATCTGATGGGAGTGAACCCGTTGCGCGGCCCGAACATCGACGAGCTCGGGTTCCGCTTCCCGGACATGAGCGAGGCCTATCCCGAGCCGCTGCGAAAAATTGCCCGGGAAGTTGCCGCAAAGAACGGCCTGAAGCTGCAGGAAGGCGTGTACCTTGCTTTGTCCGGACCCTCGTATGAGACGCCCGCAGAGAT
>DATFUW010000230.1:0-3407 GCA_035260605.1 Thermoanaerobaculia bacterium
GGCGCGGCGTCGTGCACCGCGTGCCAGCGGAGATCGGCTTTCCAGTCGGAGAGCGGGACGCTCCTGATCTCGTGATCGAGCGCCTGGAAAAATTTCGGCTCGGTCACGTTGACCGACGCGATCTTCGCCAGACCGCTGTCGGTGAGGTAGCGCGGCCAGTCGAACGAGGGCGTCAGCTTCGCGAGCTGCGCCGGCGTCATCTTGTGGTACAGGTTGTACGGATCGCGGCGTTCCACGCGCGTCAGCGACGCCTTCGCCAGGGCGGTCTCGATGCGCAGCACGGTCGCCGCGTCCGCACTCGCTTTGGCCTTCGTCTCGCCGATCAGCCCGAGCATGTTCGCCACGTGCTGCACGTACTTGTCGCGGATCTCCTTCGACTTCGCGTCGATCTTCGTGTAGTAGTCCCGGTCCGGCAGGCCCAGGCCGCCGGCATGAGCGAAGGCGATGACCTGTGTGGCATCGCCGAAGTCCTGATCGGAGCCGAAGCCGAACAGAAAGCCGCTGCCGTAGGTGCGCGGATGCTCGGTGGCCAGAAAGTGCGCGAGGTCCGACTTGCTCTTCAGCGACGCGATCTCGTGCAGCAGCGGCTGCAGCGGCGCCGCGCCGCGGCTCTCGATGCCCGCCTCGTCCATGCAGGCCTCGAAGTAGTCGCCGATCTTCTGCTGCACCGCGGTGCGCGCCGGCGTCGGCTTTGCCGCATCCTCCAGAATCCCCCAGAGAAACTCGCCGTTCTCCTCGGCCAGTTTGCCGTAGACGCTCCACGAGGCCTGGTCCGGCGGAATGGGGTTGTTCTTCATCCAGCCGCCGCAGACGTACTGGTAGAAGTCGGCGCAGGGATCGGCCGTGCGGTCCATCGAAGCGAGATCGAGACTCGGCGTGTACGGAAGCGCGGTGAGCGGATGCTCGGCCGGCTTCTGCACCTCCTGCGGAGTGACCATCGGCGGCTGCGCCGGTTTGGGCGCCTCCGGATTCGGCTTCGGCTTCTGCGCCGGCCGCGCTTCCTGTGCGGGGCTGGGGTAAGTCTGGGCAAACAGCGGGGCAGCAGCCAGGAGGAGGGCGATCGCGGCGTGTTTCATGCGCGAAGTCTAATGGGCGCCCCCGCGGCTGTACAATCAAAGTTTCCGAAAAGAGGAGATCGCATGGCCGACCTGTCCACGACATTCACCGGAATCCGCCTCCAGAACCCGTTTCTCCTCTCTTCGGCGCCTCCGACCGAATCGGACAGCAACATCATGCGGGCGTTCGAGGCGGGATGGGGCGGCGTGGTCACCAAGACCATCGGCCTCCACCCGGTGGTCAACGTCAAGGGGCCGAAGACGAAGTTTCTGCGGGCCGACAACAACGGCTACCGGCTGTCGATGAACAAGCGCCCCGAATCGACGCTCGTCGCCTCCTGGAATTGGGAGCTGATCTCCGACAAGCCCCTCCCGTGGTGGATCGGACGCCTCAGCAACATCAAGAAGCAATACCCGAAGCACATCGTCGTGGCCTCGATCATGGCCGGATCGGGCAACGACAAGGAGCTGCACAACTGGCAGACGCTGACCAAGGCCTGTCAGGACGAAGGGGTCGATGCGCTCGAGCTGAACTTCTCCTGCCCGCACATGGACCGGGTGGACATGGGATCGAACGTGGGCAAGAACAAGGTCCTCTGCTCGGTCGTGACGCAGGCGGTCAAGGAAGTGGCGCGGATCCCGGTGTGGGTCAAGCTGACCCCGGCAACCGCGGATATCGTCGAAGAGGCGGAGGCCTCGTTCCGCGGCGGCGCGGACGCGATCTCGTCGTCCAACACCTTCCCGTCGCTGCCGGTCATCGATCCGAACACGTTGGAGTTCGAGATGAACGTCGGGGGCTACGTCTCCGCCGGCGGTCTCGGCGGACCGGCGATCCTCCCGCTGTCGCTGGCCAAAATGTCACAAATGACGAAGGCCTTTCCGGACCGCGAGTTCTCCGGGATCGGCGGCATCGCCAACTTCGATCATGCCCTCTGTTACTTCCTTCTCGGCTGCGGGACTGTCCAGGTCTGCACCGCGGCGATGCTCGACCAGGCCATCGGACCGAACGTCATCCGGGGTCTGATCGCCGGGATGACCGAGTTCATGGAGCGCAAGGGCTACGCGAAGCTGGAAGACTTCCGCGGAATCCGGCGCGACCGCATCGTCGCCCACTCCCAGATCAAGCGCCCCGAACAACTCGAATACCGCGGCGGCTACGAAGAGGAGCACGAGGGCTATGCGGTGACAGATCTGGCTGTGGATTGATACAGTCGCGATTCTGCGAAAGAGGATTCCTCGCCGTCTGCGCGGCTCGGAATGACGACGATATGACCACACTCGACGAAACGACCGACATCATCAACCAGTACAAGTCCAACTCCTGGCCCGCGGCGGCCACGTATTACGAGCACCCGCTGGTGATCGATCACGGCGAGGGGATGTACGTCTGGGACGATCAGGGCAACCGCTATCTCGATTGCTTCGGAGGCGTGCTGACGGTTTCGGTCGGCCACGCGAATCCGTCGGTGAACCGTGCCATCCATGAGCAGGTCGACAAGGTGAGCCACACCTCGACGCTCTACATCAACAAGCCGCTGACGGAGCTGGCGGCGAAAGTCGCGCAGATCGCCCCAGGACCGCTGAACCGGAGCTTCTTCACGAACAGCGGAACCGAGGCCGATGAGACGGCGATGCTGGTCGCGCGGCTCTACACCGGCCGGCAGGAGATCATCGCTCTGCGCCACGCCTATCACGGCCGCTCGATGCTCGCGCTCAGCGCCGCCGGCCACTCCACGTGGCGGCACGGCGGCACCGCGGTCGCGGGAATCAAGCACGCCTATGCCCCCTATTGCTACCGATGCCCCTTCGGGCTCTCCTATCCCGACTGCGGCGTGCGATGCGCGCAGGACGTCGAGGATCTGATCCTCACCACGACCGACGGCAAGATCGCCGCGTTCATCGCCGAGCCGATCCTCGGCGTGGGCGGCTTCATCGTCCCGCCGAAGGAGTACTTCCCGATCGTCACCGACATCATCAAACGGTACGGCGGCATCTTCATCTGCGACGAAGTGCAGACCGGATGGGGACGCACCGGCGATCATTGGTGCGGGATCGAGCACTGGGGCGTGCAGCCGGACGTCATGACCTTCGCCAAAGGAATGGCCAACGGCTCGCCCATCGGCTGCACGACCACCACCGACGAGATTGCTAAAGCGCTGCCCGGGCTGACCTTCTCCACCTTCGGCGGGAACCCGGTGACCGCGGCCGCGGCCATGGCCACGATCCGCACGATGGAGGAGCAGAATCTTCCGCGCAACGCAGCAGTCGTCGGCGCCCATCTGCGCGAGCGGCTGACGCTGCTGCAGGAGAAGTACAAAGTGATCGGCGACGTGCGCGGGATGGGCCTGATGC
>DATFUW010000231.1:0-2699 GCA_035260605.1 Thermoanaerobaculia bacterium
CGATCCCCCACGCGCGACGTACCTCATCGAGGACCTGATCAGTATCGTCACCCATCTGTCGACCCACACCGGACAGGTCCTCTGGATCGCGAAGTCGCTGCGCGAAGGAGGATTCGACGAGGTGTGGATACGGACGCACAAACGTCTGGGAGGCTGGAAGCAGGCATGATCACAGCGCTCGCATTGATCCTGGCGACGGCGGTGAACGGGCCACAGGCGGTGAACGCGCCGCAGTACGAGGTCTACGCCATCCGCTACGCCACTATTCCAGGGTTCCCGGTCGCCGGACTGGTCGCCGGCGCTGAAAAAGGCCCTACCATCGACATCGCCATGATGGTATGGCTCGTCCGCGGCGGCGGCAGGACGATTCTCGTCGACAGCGGCTTCTACCGGCCGCAGTTCTTCAAGAACTGGAAGGTCACCGACTTCGTGCGGCCGGACGAGGCGGTGGCGCGCGCCGGCGTCAAACCGGACGAGGTCACCGACGTGATCCTCACGCACGCGCACTGGGACCACGCCGACGGCGCCGACCTCTTCCCGAAGGCCCGGATCTGGATCCAGAAGGACGAATACACCTACTACACCGGATCCGCGTGGCAGCCGGGCGGAAAACACGGCGGTATCGATCCGGACGACGTCCTCATGCTGACGAAGATGAACCTCGAAGGGCGCATGCATCTGATCGACGGCGATCAGGAGATCTTTCCGGGTATCCGCGTCTACACCGGAGGGCGCCACACCTGGGCGTCGCAGTACGCGACCGTGGAGACGCGGTCCGGGACGGTGGTGCTGGCCTCCGACAACATGTACCTGTACGAAAACCTCGATCGGCATCTGCCGATCGCCCAGACTTTCGATGCCCAGTCGAACCTCCGGGCCCAGGACCGGATGAAGTCCCTGGCGGCAAAGCCCGAATTGATCGTCCCCGGCCACGACCCCGCCGTCCTGACCCGTTTTCCGAAGGTGACTCCAAACGTCGTCCGCATTGACTGATCGCCTCACGTCTTCGCCGAAGCCCTCATGACGGACTCTCGAAGCCTGGATTCCATCCGCATCGCAGTCGTCGGCGCCGGTGGTGTCGGCGGCTACTTCGGCGGCAAGCTGGCCAGCGCGGGCATCGACACGCTCTTCATCGCGCGCGGAGCGACGCTCGCGGCACTGCGGAAGGATGGGCTCCGGGTCGACAGCATCGAGGGGGATTTCACGGTTGCGCCGGTCAACGCCACGGATGATCCTGCGGGCGCCGGGCCGGTCGATGCCGTCCTGTTCGCCACGAAAGCCTGGCAGATCCCCGAGGCGGCCGATCGCGTCCGGCCGCTCATGGGAAGGGACACCGTCGCCGTGCCGCTGGAGAACGGGATGGAGGCGCCCGAGCAGCTCGCCCGCATCCTCGGCCGCGAGCACGTGTTCGGGGGCCTCTGCGGGATCGTCAGCTACATCGTCGCACCGGGCCACATCCGGCACGCGGCCATCAGTCCCTTCGTGATGTTCGGGGAGATCGACAACCGCAGAACGCAACGGGCGGAGCGCCTGCTGCGGGCGTTTGAGCGCGCCGGCGTGCGTGCCGAGATCCCGGAGGACATTCACCGCTCGATGTGGTCGAAATTTCTGTTCATCACTCCGATGAGCGCCATCGGTGCGCTGACGCGGGTGCCGATCGGCACATGGCGCGCGGCCGCCCAGACGCGCGCACTCGCGGTGGGAATGCTTCGGGAGATGGTGTCGGTCGCCGCGGCGCGCGGCGTAGCCCTCGATGAAGAGGCGGTCGACCGGACGATGGGCCGCTACGAAGGAATGGAGGCCGGTTCCACCTCCTCGCTGCAGCGGGACATCATGGAAGGGCGGCCCTCGGAGCTCGACGCGCAGCTCGGCGCCGTGGTCCGAATGGGGCGCGAGGCCGGCGTTCCGACGCCGCTCGCCGGGACGCTGTACGCGCTGCTCGTCCCGCAGGAGAGAAACGCGCGGAATCCAGTACTATGACGCAGCCATGACGAAACCGCGTGTGCGGGAAGCGAGCGAGCATCCGGCGATCGCCGAGGCAAAACGCGTCCTGGAGGTCGAGGCGGCGGCCATTCTCGGGCTGATCGAGCACCTCGACCACACGTTCGTGGAGGTCATCGAGCGCATCGACGGCATGAGTGGACGCGTGGTGACCATGGGCCTCGGCAAGTCGGGGATCATCTGCAAGAAGATCAGCGCCACGCTCGCCTCGACCGGCACGCCTTCGTTCTTTCTCCACCCCGCCGAAGCGATCCACGGCGATCTCGGAATGGTCGTGCGCGGAGACGTGGTGCTGGCGGTGTCGAACTCCGGCGAGACCGAAGAGCTCGTGCGGCTGCTCCCGAGCATCAAGCGGATCGGCGCGGAGATCGTCGGCATCACCGGAAACCCGCAGTCGACGCTGGCCCGGGGGGCGGACTATCACCTCTCCGCGGCGATCTCCAAAGAGGCCTGTCCCCTGGGTCTGGCCCCGACGGCATCCACCACCGCGACACTCGCGCTCGGGGATGCTCTGGCCATGGCGCTCCTGCTCCGAAAGGGATTCAAGGAGGAGGACTTCGCCTTTCTCCATCCCGGCGGAAAGCTCGGAAAGCGCTTCCTGCGCGTGCGTGACTTGATGCACACCGGGACCCAGGTGCCGACCGTCGATCTCACCACTTCGATGCACGACGTGATCTACGAGATGTCCAACAAGGGCT
>DATFUW010000232.1:0-2030 GCA_035260605.1 Thermoanaerobaculia bacterium
CAGCGGCCCCGCGGCCATGACGTGCGGCACCTGCGTGTCGTTCTCGAAACGACCGTGCAGGCGCAGCGTCCAGGGATAGCCCCCGACGTCGAAGACCGCCGTGACGCCGGAGCACAGGTACGACTTCCCGAAGCGGTCGGAATGTGCCTTCAGATCGGCCTCGACCTTCGCGTACGAGTGCGCGGCGCGCACGTCGAGCGAATCGGGCCGCCCGTCCGCCCACCCCGTCTGCGAGAAATGGACGTGGCTGTCGATCAGCCCCGGCGTGATCCACATTCCGCGCACGTCGGTGACGTCGATTCCTTCCGGCGCGGGGCACTGCACGGCGGTGCCAGCGCAGTCGATCTTGCCGTCGCGCAGGATCACGTTCGCGTTCAGGACGGACGGGCCGCCGCGGCCGTCGATCAGCGTCCCACCGACCAGCGCGCGCGGAGGGGCGGGCGTGTCGGGCGGAGTGTCGATGGCGCCCGTCAGCGCGATCTTCCAACCTTCCGGCGTCTTGACGAACATCCGCTCGGAGATCCCGCGGTGCTCGTCCGATCCGTATCGGACGCGGTACCGGTAAGTCCCGTAGACCCAGCCGGGCTGCAACTCGGTCAGATGGATGTCGCTGGCCTCGATCGAGTCCGGCCACGGACCGGTCGCCGCGGCGAATTCATCGTATCCGGTGGTGAATCCCGTCGGGCCACCGCGGACCAGCAACGGCGAATGGAGATAGTACGAAAGGTATGCGTCACGATTCTGCTGCCGGATGGCGTTGATGTTCGCCTCGAACGCCGCGCGGGCCCCGGCAATATCGGAACCCGGGCCGGCCGTGAGGGCCAGGACCACTCCCAATATCGCAAGCATGGCGTAGAGGGTATCGCATATCGGAAAATGTGCAGCAATGCCCGACGACCAACGCCGATCCGCCGAACGGGTCGAACTGAAAAAGCCGATCGAGGCGAAGCTCGTCGATTTTTCGGCGACGATCACCGAGATCAGCCTGATCAATTGCCGGCTGGAGCACATCGAGAAAGTGCCGATGCATTCGAACGTGCTGCTGCAGTTCCGCTGGCTCGGCGACGACATCCGACTCAAGGGAAAGCTGACGCGCAGCGAGATGCGCCCGATCGGCGGCAAGCTCACCTACATTTCCGCCATGGAGTTCGCCGACTCGATCGAGAACGCCCCCGCGCCCCTTCGCCGTCTCATCGCCAGCCTCCTCGGCCAGGAGGAGGACAAGGTGCAGGAGCAGAAGGTGCAGGAGCAGAAGGCGGAGCCGCAAAAACAGCCGCCGAAAGAGGCACCGAAGCAAGCAGCGAAAGAGGCGCCGAAGGAAGCGGCGAAAGCGCCGCCGAAGAAGGCGGCCGCCGCGCCGTGGAGTCCCGCGCCGCCGCTTCGAAAATCATCTGCGCCACCGCCCGCGCCCCCGGTCAGGAATCTGTCGATCGCCGAGGAGGTCGATGACGACGAGGTCGAGGAGATCGAATCTTCCGCGGAGCTTCCCGCGATCCGCTTCGTCGAGTGCTCGCTCGACGCCGGAAAGTGGACCGTTCGTGAAGTGATCGACCCGCGCCAGCCGCGCGAGGGGTTCACCATGATCGCTCCCGACGATCCGAAGGAAGTCGACGAGTTCTGCAAGACGTACGGGGTCGCCGATCCCGAGACGCGGCGGATGATCCGCCTGTCGTTCGAGCTGGCAATTTCCAAAGTGAACGGATAACGGGAAACGGCGCGAACTTCGCATGTCCGAGAGCATGAGCACGATCGCCGAAGGGAATGCCATTGCCTGGTCCGAGGATGTCGACAAGGCGCTCGCGGATTCGAAACAGTCGAACAAGCCGCTGTTGCTCGATTTCACGGCCGCTCCGGCGTGAGGGGGATGCGCTCGGCTGGAAGCCGAGGTCTATCCCGATCCGAAAATCGCGACATTCGTCCGCCTGCATTTCAATCCGGTGCGCCTGCACCTCAAGAAACATCCCGAGGCGATGCAGCGCTTCGGGATCAACTGGACGCCGACTGTGCTGATCCTCGACGCGAGTGGAAAA
>DATFUW010000233.1:0-5648 GCA_035260605.1 Thermoanaerobaculia bacterium
ACCGCTTCCTCGCCTCCGCCCTCGAACTCGAGTTCGCACCACGCGCCTGGTGGACCACCGAGCTCTATCTCGACGGCCAGTCCACCGCCCGCGAAAGCACACTCGTCACCGGATACCGCATCGAAAACCGCTTCCGCCTCCTCATGGACGAACACGCCGTCAATCCCGTCCTCTATGTCGAGTACGCCGCCACGAACGGCGCCGATAAGACCCTTCGCGAGTTCGTCGGCTTCGATTCCTGGCGTGATCTCGCCGCATCCAACTCCCAATCCCGCCTGGAGAAGGAGCGGGAAGTCGAGACCAAACTGATCCTCTCGGGCGATCATCGCGGCTGGAGCATCGCCGGCAACCTCATCGCCGAGAAAAACCTTGCCGGCGAGCCGTGGGAGTTCGGCTATGCCGCCGGCCTCAGCCGACCGCTGGCGCTGGCCGCCACCCCGACCGTCTGTCTCTTCTGCCGTGAGAATTTCTCCGCCGGGATCGAGGCCTACGGTGGATTCGGCGAACAGCAGCAGATCACGCTCGCCGCGACGTCGCACTACATCGCGCCCTCTCTCTCATGGGCCCTTCCCGATGGACTGACTCTCCGCGTCAGCCCGGCGTTCGGACTGACCTCGGCCAGCAACCGCTTCCTGATGCGGTTCGGCGTCTCGTACGAAATTCCGATGGGGCGATGAACATGCGCAGCGTACTGATCTCCGTTCTCTTCCTCGCCGCGGCCGCCTGCGCGCCGGCACAACGCGCGATGGTCACCGACCCGCACGTCGCGGCCACGCTCGCCGGCCAGAAGCTGTTCGAGCAGCACTGCGCGGCGTGTCACGGCGCCGATGCCGCGGGGACGAGGCGCGCACCGAACCTCCGCGAACGCGTGCAGACCCTGGATGCCGCCTTCCTCTTCGGCTTCATCACCAACGGCGACCTGCGCCGCGGGATGCCGTCGTGGTCGCGCCTTCCGGACGAACGCCGCTGGCAGATCGTCACGTATCTGAAATCGCTCGAGCCGTCACGCGCGGCCCGATGAATGCGCGCCGAGGAAGCTCGTCGTCAGCGCCCATGCATCGCGCGCAGCCTCGGGGTTGTAGCTCGCGCGCTGATCGCAGTTGAACCCGTGGTCGGCGAACGAGAAGAGGATGTCGATGAAGGGCTTCGAGGCATTAGTCAGCGCGCCGCGCACCGCGGCACGCTGTTCCTCGCCGATGTGTTTGTCGAGCCCGCCCCAGTGCAGCAGGATCGGACCGTGCTGGCTCGGCGCGCGGTCGAGCAGGGCGGGAGCGATGCCGCCGCCGTAGTAGGAGACCGCCGCGGCGAGCGGCAGAATCGCATTGGCCAGATACGAAACCCGTCCGCCCATGCAGAATCCGATCGACACGATGCGGCCGTTGCAGGCCGCGTCGCCTCGCAGCATTTCGAAAGCGGCGCGGGCATCGGCCTCCAGCCCCTCGTTGGTCAGCGCGGACATGTGCTTGCGCACGCTGTCGAAGTCGTCGTAGCGCCCTTCGAATCCGGGAGCCGTCCGGTGGAACAACTCCGGCGCCGCGGCGACGTACCCGAGTTTCGCGAAGCGTTCGGCGACGTCCCGGATATGGCCGTTCACGCCGAACGCCTCCTGAAACACGAGAATGCCGGGGAATTTCCCCGACCCATGCGGAGCGGCGGTGAACACGTTCATCTCCGTTCCATCGTCCACGCGGATGCTCTTCATCGCTTTCCCTCCAGTACGTCGATCTCGCTGTAAAACGTGTTGCCCCAATTGTCGTCGCCCTCGGTGTCGAAGAAATCGAAGAGAAGATAGCGGTACCGTCCGAGACTTCCGTCGGGTCCGTCGATGCGCACGCCGTACTGGCCGCCCTCATCGTGATCGGCGCGGGTGTCGACGAAGGCGATGAGATTCCAGCCGGCGGCCGCGGGATCGACGCTGCTCGGCGGCTGCAGGTCGAGCCGTGGCTCTCTGCCGCTGCTCCCGTACACCTTGTAGAGCTGCGGCGCGCGGCTGTCGGGATGCCAGGAGTAGGAGCTGATCGCCGCGACGACGATCGGGGCTCCGAAGTCGAAGCGCACGCGTCCGCCCCACGTACCGCGCTGGAAGAAAAGGCTGGACTGCGGCTGGTCGGCGTCGGTCGGCAGCACGCCGTCGTTCAGCGCGGGCAGTCCGCTGCTGCCGGAGTCGATCTTCCCGGCGATCAGCGTCAGTTGCGCGTGCGCCGCGGCATCGTCAGCAGCGGGAGCCGGGACGCGGGCGAAGTGGAAGTCCTTCGTCGCTGCCGTGTCCTGATTGCGGTCGATGGTGATCCGCGCCGTCGGTTCGGCGGCCGTCAGCGGAACGGCGCTGCACAGCAAGGCGAGCAGGGGGAGCATCCCTCGGTTCATGCGGTCCTCTCCGCCGCCCGTGCGGCGCGATGGCGATCGGCGGCCACGGCGACGACGATGATCGCGCCGATGATGATCTCCTGCACGTAATTCGGCCAGCCCATCTGCTGGCAGCCATTGCGGAGCAGCGACATGATGAGCGCTCCGATCATCGCTCCCGGAACGCTTCCCTCGCCGCCGTTGAGGCTCCCGCCGCCGATGACGACGGCGGCGATGACGTCGAGCTCCACGCCGACGGCCACGGTCGGATCCCCCTGGCGGAGGCGGGACATCTGGGTGACGCCGGCCAATCCGAAGAAGAGCCCGGCGGCGCTGTAGATCCAGATCTTGAGCCGGTCGGTGTCGATGCCGCAGGCGCGGGCCGCGGCCTCGTTCGAGCCGATGGCGAAGATGCGCCGCCCGAACACGGTGTTGCGCAGGACGAGCGTCATGAACGCCGCGAGCACGACGGTGAGCCATACGCCGGGGGCCACGAGCATCCAGGCGTGCGCGGGGAAGGTCACCGCGAGCTCGTTGATCCACGTCGCCGGCGCGTTGACGGTCTGCTGGTTTGCGAAGTACTTGGCGAAACCGCGCGCGATGCCGAGCATGCCGAGCGTGGCGATGAACGGGACGACCTTCAGCTTCGTGATCGCCAGGCCGTTCACCACGCCGACGATCCCACCGGCGACGATGCCCGCGAGGACCGCGGCAAAGGGGGCCCAGCCGAGGCGCAGCAGCACGGCCGTGACCACGCTGGCCAGGGCGATTACCGATCCGACCGACAGATCGATCCCGCCGCTGATGATGACCATGGTCATGCCGATCGCGCCGAGGGCCACGATGACCGTCTGCGCGAGCACCACGCGCAGATTGGTCGCCGACAGATAGCGCTCCGGCGCTCCGGTCAGGATGGCGAAGAGCACGACCACGCCGAGCAGTCCGAGCGCGGGAGCGAACACGTTGATCCACCGTGCGCCGCGCGGCTGCGCCGCACCGCGTTCCGGAATCACACTGCTCACGCCGCTCCTCCGATCGCCGTCTGCATGATGCTGTCGGGCGTCCACTCCCGCACCGGCCGCGCGGCAGAGAGCACGCCGCGCCGCATCACCGCGATGCGGTCACAAATCGCGAAGAGCTCCGGAAGATACGAGCTGACGATCACGATCGCCTTCCCCTGTGCCGCGAGTTCCGCGATTTCCCGATAGATGTCGCTCTTGCTTCCGATGTCGATTCCCCGGGCCGGCTCGTCGAGCAGCAGCACGTCCGCGTCCTGATGCAGCAGGCGTCCGAACGCGACCTTCTGCTGGTTGCCGCCGGAAAGCCGCTGCACGATCGTGCGCGGCCCGGGGGCCTTGACGCGCACGCGCTCCATCACCGCCGCGGCCTGCCGGGCCTGCAGATGGCGGTCGATCCACCCGCCGCGCGCGCAGGACGAAAAGCGGCTCATGGTCACGTTGTCGGCGATGGAGAGCTGCAGAGCCAGCCCCTCGCCTTTGCGATCCTCGCTCAGATATCCGAGTCCGCGGCCGTGGAGGGCGATGCCGCCGGTGGAGGGGATCAGTCCGTAGAGTGCGCGGATCAATTCGCTGCGTCCCGATCCGATCAGTCCGGCGATGCCGAGGATCTCTCCGCGGCGCACGGTGAACGTCGCCGAGCGGAGGCGCGGCGGGGCGGCGAGCTGGTGGACCTCGAGCGCGACCTCGCCGGGGGCGGAGGGCTCGCGCGCTGCGGCCGTCTCGATGGGGCGCCCGACCATCATGGAGATGAGCCGCTCGTCGCCGGCTTCCTCGAGTGCGCCCGATCCGATGCTGCGGCCGTCGCGCAGGACGGTGTAGCGGGCAGCGATCTCGCGCACTTCCTCGAGAAAGTGGCTGATGTAGACCACGGCGATGCCGCGGTCGCGCACCTGGCGGATGACGCCGAAGAGGCGCTCCACGTCGGCCCGCTGCAGGCTGCTCGTCGGCTCGTCCATGAGGATGATCCGCGCGTCGAAGGCCAGTGCACGGCAGATCTCCACGACCTGCTGATCGGCGAGCGAGAGAGCGCCGGTGCGCGCGCCGGGATCGATCTCCTCGCGGCCGAACTCGCGCAGCAGCGCCTCCGCGCGCGCGTGCATGACTCCGCGCCGCAGGCGTCCGAACGCCGACGGCTCCGCGCCCAGCAGGATGTTCTCCGCGACCGAGAGGTGCGGCGCGATCGCGAGCTCCTGGTGGATGTGCGCGATCCCCGCGCGTCGCGCCTCCGCCGGATTGCGCGGCGCGTACGAGCTGCCGTGAAGGAGGATCGAGCCGCTGTCCTGGCGAATCAGTCCGGAGAGGATGTTGAGCAGCGTGCTCTTGCCGGCGCCGTTCTCGCCGATGAGGGCGTGCACGCCGCCGGCGTCGACCTGGAAGTCGACGCCGTCGAGCGCCATCGTGGCGCCGAAGCGTTTGGTGACGGATTGAACGTGAAGGAGCGGCATCGATCGGGTCCCGGCGAATGGCTCATCGTAAGTACTTCGCCAGCGGTGGATGCAGCAGCTCCTGCGACCGCGCCGTGTCGAGGTTGTCCGGCGTGATCAACGTGACGCCGGTGTCGATCGCCGCCGGGACTTTCCTGCCGAGCAGATGATCGACCATCGTCGTCACGCCGAGGTCGCCCATGTGAAACGGGTTCTGGACGATGATGCCCTGCAGTTTTCCCGCGCGCATGGCCTGCACGAAGATGTCGCTGGTGTCGAAGCCGACGAATTTGATCTTGCCGGCTTTGCCGGCGTCTTCGAGCGACAGCAGCGCACCCGCGGTCGACGATTCGTTCGGCGTGAAGAGCCCGTCGATGTCGTTGCCGTAGCGGTTGAGGAGGTTCTCCATCGCCGTCTTCGCCGTATCGCGCGTGGCCCCGGCGTACTGGTTCGAGGAGATGAGCGTGATTCCCGGGTAGGTCTGGATGCGGTCGGTAAACCCCTTCTCGCGCTGCTCGGTGCTGAAGACGCCTTCCTGATAGCGCAGCAGCAGGACTTTTCCCCGGCCGCCGAGGATGCGCGCCATCTCGTCGGCCGCAAGCTCGCCACCGTGGTGGTTGTCGCTGGCCACGAAGCTGATCGGCGCCTTCGAATCGAGTGCCGAGTCGATGACCACGGTCGGGATGCCCGCGCGCTGCGCTTCCTCCACCGGCCGCACGAGCGCGTCCTTGTCGAACGGCGCGAGCACGATCCCGTTCACCTGCTCGGTGATGAAGCCTTCGACGACCTGCACCTGCTGTTCGCGGTCGTCCTCGCGCATCGGACCCTTCCAGATGACGTTGACATGGACGCCGCGAGC
>DATFUW010000234.1:0-2696 GCA_035260605.1 Thermoanaerobaculia bacterium
TCTCCTCAAGCTGGCGGCCGGCGGCCCGATCGATCAGCAGGACATCATGGCTCTTCTGGCGCTCGGTCCTCGCGATGATCTGATTCGCGAGGTCAACGACAAAATCTCCGAACTTCCGCGCGATTCGGCCGGACTCTGGACGCGGATCGTCGCCGAAGCAGGAGGCTGAAACAGCGCCATCCGGGCAAGCGCGCCGGAACGGGCGGGCGGGACGGCGGCGGGCGATCTCGAACAGTCCGGTCGCGTCCGAATGGACCAGCGATGCCGAGTTCGAGTTGCACGCCGAAGCGCGCGCGTCCGCGCGGCCATATCACGCACGACCGGCTCGCGCATGGTCCTCGGAGATTCTCACGCCGCCCGGCGCAGGCGGGATGGAAAAGGTCAACCGCAGCGCGACACGCGGCTCGCGGGCGCGAAGTGGCCGTCAAGGTCATCTCCCCCCTCTCCTCCGCGTGCTACTTCGTGCCCAGGACGTGAGGTCGGACCAGCGTGACGGTGCGGGCGGCGCCGTCGCGTGCCAGCGTGGCGTCCTTCTTCGAGTAGAAGGTCGATGGCGTGAGGTCCTCGGCTCCATAGAAAGCCAGCTCGCGGTCGCGCCGCAAGTCGCGGCTCCAGCTCTCCCTGCAGTCGTTCTGGCAGGCGATCGCGCTCGGCCAGAAGGACGTCCGATACGTCATGCACCCGCGGCGCGGTCACGCCGTGAGTGCGCAACAGTCCCTTCAGCGCCAGCTCTACGATCTCCTGCGCTTCGCGCACGACGTCGGCCCAGCTCTGCCGCGCAGGCTCCTAGAACAGCGCCATTTGCGTGAAGCGGGCGGGAACGGGCGGGCGGGCCGGGCGGCGGCGGGTGATCTCGAAGATCCCCGTGGCCTCGAATTGCGCGGCGATTCCGAGCTCGAGTTGCACGCCCGTGCGCGCCAGCATGCCTGAGGCCATCTCCCGCACGATCGATTCGTGATTGTTTTTCTGCGACAGGTGGATCAGGCAGAGCGTCTTCAGGTCCGCACCGATCATCCGCTCCAGCGCGCTCATCGAGTCGTCGTTCGACAGATGCCCCAGGCGCGACATGATCCGCCGCTTCAACGACCACGGATACGTTCCCATGCGGAGCATGTCGAGATCGTGATTCGACTCGAAGAAGAGTCCGTCGCAGCCGCTCAGGTGGCGCAGCACGGCGTCCTCGACATAGCCGAGGTCGCTGGCCAGGCCGACGCGCGTGCCGTCGCGCGACTCGATCACGAAGCACGCCGGATCGGCCGCGTCATGCAGCGTCCGGCGGGCATGGACGTTCAACTCTCCGATCCGAAACGTGGTGTTGTTGTCGAAGAGCACGACCGGCGTCTCGCCGGGATCGATGGCGCTGGCTTCGAGCGTTCCGCGGGTCAGATAGATCGGCACGGAAGCCTTGCGGGCCACGCTTTCCGCGCCGCGGATGTGGTCGTAGTGCTCGTGCGTGAGCACGACCGCCTGCAGGTTCGCGAGACCACGCCCGATCTGCTCGAGCCGCCGCGCCGTCTCGCGGAAACCAAAGCCGGCGTCGACCAGGATGCCGGTTCCGTCGCTCTCGAAGTAGTACGCATTCCCCGCACTGCCCGAGCCGAGTGGAGCGACGAACATGGACTGATGGTAGCAGGTTGCCGGAGTGTCGGGTGCCCGGTTTCAGCCGCCAAACCGATACAATCGCCGCCGCATGGCGATGGAACGTTTCGTCGTCGAGGGAGGCCGCCGGCTGGAGGGAACGATCCGGCCGGGCGGTAACAAGAATGCCGCGCTGCCGATCCTCGCCGCCTGTCTGCTGACCGACGAACCGGTTACGCTGGTCAACGTCCCCGACATCCAGGACGTGCGGGTGATGCTCGAAATTCTGGAGGGGCTCGGCGCGAGCGTCGAGCGGCGCGAGCGGAACGTCGTGCGCATCGTGGCCGCGGGAACGATCTCCCCGATCCCCGATGCCGCGCTCTCCCGCAGGATCCGGGCCTCGATTCTCCTCGCCGGGTCGCTGCTCGCACGCTGCGGCTCCGCGGTGATCACCAAGCCGGGCGGCGACGTGATCGGCCGGCGGCGCGTCGACACGCACCTGCTGGCGCTCGAGTCGCTCGGCGCGCAGATCGAGGTCTCCGCGTACGAATATCGGATGAGCGCGGCCACGCTTCGCGGGCGCCGGATGTTCCTCGACGAGGCTTCGGTCACCGCGACCGAGAACGCGATCATGGCGGCGGTACTGGCCGAGGGCGACACGTTGATCTACAACGCCGCGGCTGAGCCGCACGTCCAGGATCTCTGCCGCTTTCTCAACACCCTCGGCGCGCAGATCGAAGGAATCTCGACCAACTCCTTGGAGATCCACGGGGTCGAGTCGCTCCACGGCGGGGAGTTCCGCATCCCGAGCGACCACATCGAGGTCGGCTCCTACATCGGCCTGGCGGCGATCACCCGCGGCGAGGTGCTGATCGAGGATGCCGTCCCCGAACACCTCTACGCCATCCGCCTGATGCTGGAGAAACTCGGCGTGGAGGTGCGCGTCGAAGGACCGAACGTGCGCGTCCCCGACGGACAGGAACTGCGGGTGCGGTACGACATCGGCGCAGCGGTCCCGAAGATCGACGACGGCCCGTGGCCGCTCTTTCCCGCTGACCTACTCTCCATCATGGTCGTCCTGGCCACGCAGGCCGAGGGGACGGTGATGATCTTCGAGA
>DATFUW010000235.1:0-2104 GCA_035260605.1 Thermoanaerobaculia bacterium
CGGTGACCGGCCCGGCCATCTGCCGCGGCCCGACGTCCACCCGCACGCGGACGTTCTTCACGCCGGCCACCGCGCGCACCGCGCTCTCGGCGTCGTGCCCCACCTGGTCGCCGATCTTCGGATTCTCACTCTGAAATTGGATCGTGAAGGAGACTTCGCCTCCCTCGATTCGGACGTCGCGCACGAATCCGAACGACACGATGTCGCGCGACAGCCCGGGAAAACGGACTTTCTTCAGCGCCTCGATGACTTCATCCTGCGTGGGCATCGCTTCTCTCTTTCTCTTCCTTGAAACGTTCGAACGAGGCGCTGATGATCGGGATGGCCTCTTCGGTCGACCCGACGACGGAAACGATTCCCAGATCGCCCGCATTGCACAGGCCGCGCTGGACCATCGTGCGATCGATCCACTCGATCAGGCCGGCCCACATTGTACCGACGAGGATCAGCGGGTGCTCGGTCATGTGCTTGACCTGCAGGAGCTGCCACACCATGAACAGCTCCAGCGCCGTCCCGATCCCGCCGGGCATGACGATGAACGCCGACGATAGCCGGATGAAGTGGTGCAGGCGGGAGAAGAACGTCCGGTGGCGGAAGACCTTGTCGACGAACGGGTTCGACTGCTCCTCGGTCGGCAGATGGATCGACAGGCCGAACGAGCGCGCGTGGCTCTCGACCTGCCCCTCGGTGGCCCCGGAGTTCGCCGCCTCCATCAGCCCCGGCCCGCCGCCGGTGACGATGTCGATGCCCATCTTCGCCAGCTCGAAGCTGAGCTTCTTGACTTCTTCGTAGATCGGGTCGCCGCGGCGGATGCGCGAACTGCCGAAGATCGAGACGCGATAGTGCTCCACGCGCTCCGGCTGGATCTGGTCGAGGTCGTTGATCGTTTCCCAGAGCTGGTAGATCGCCTTGTCGAGGATGTGCGTCGGATCGGCCGAGGGGCGTTTCTTGGCCTGTTTGCGCAGCTCCTCGAGTTCCGGCGTGGTCGTCTTGCGGCACTACAGCATTACCGCACCATCTTATCAGTGTGCGACCGCCGCTCCCGGCGCGCTACTTCGTCGTGATCCAGACGTCCTTCGAATACGACCTCAGCCTGGCTTCCGCGGTGTGCGCCTCGCTCTCCGACGGGAACTTCACGCGCACGCGGAAGACCGGCCCCTTGTCCGTCAACGTCGGTTCGACATACGCGGAGGTGAACCCTCCCTCGATCAGCTTCGCAGCGAGCGCCTCGGCCGTCTTCTGATCGGTAGTGGAGAGGAGCTGTGCGTACGCGGGAAGGGCGGGCGCCCCCGGCGACACCGACGCAGCGGGGGATGGGGCGGAGGGCCGCGATGGCTCGATCTTCGGTCGAGGGACGGTGGGCGCCTGGAAGTCGTCGTTGTGCACGCCGACCTCGACGAGCTTCCCGGGATCCTTCTTCGGCGTCACCACGGCCGCCTCGGTGATCTCCGCCGGCTCCTTGTGCATCACCAGCCGGTCGTCGCTCTGCCCGCGGCCGATCAGCAGCCCGAAGGCGAACGATGCAGCGAGCGACAGCAGGAGCAGGACGAACGCGACGAACGCCTGTCCGGCCGTCAGTGAGATTTCATAGTGAGATTGATCGTCGACGAGTTCCTGCATCACGCCCTCCCGGTCCATCGGTCATTGCCTCGGCGACGGCGGAGCCGCCGCGTTCCAGTTTGTGTGGTAGACCACCCCGTTGTCAAAGTAAATGGCCGAGGCCCCCCCGTCGGCCCTGGGGTAGATCCAGACCGAATAGACCCGGCTGTTCTGCATCACCTGCTTGATCCAGTCCTCGCGGGGCAGGCCGACCAGCCCGCGGACCTCGGCCTCTTTCATCCCCGTCCGGACCTGCGCGAAGGCGTCCATGGAGACGTAGCGGCGCGACTCGGCGGCCGCGATCCGCTGCCGGATCGTAGCGTCGTTCGGGGCCAGCTCCAGTGCCGCGCGATAGAACTCCAGCGCCTTGTCGTAGCGCGAAAGGACATTCATGTAGTCGTCGCCCATGAGCATCTTTTCGTGCGCCAGCAGGGCGGCGGCGCGCGGGTCGCCGGTGCGGTCGTGGTACTCCTTCAGCTTGTCGAGAAACGGGGCGTAGACCTTC
>DATFUW010000236.1:0-3784 GCA_035260605.1 Thermoanaerobaculia bacterium
TCCAGGCGTAGCTCTTCGACACCCCCGAGACGAGGATCGTGCGGTCTTCCATCCCGTCGACCGAGGCGATGGAGGCATGGCGCGCGCCGTCGAAGAGGATGTGCTCGTAGACCTCGTCGGAGTAGACGCGGACGTCCCGCGGGGCCTTGTCGAGGATCAGCTCCGCGATCTCCGTGAGCTGTTCCCGCGAGGCCACCCCCCCGGTGGGGTTCGACGGAAAGTTCAGATAGATGAGGCGCGTGCGTTTTGTGATGAGCGGCTCGAGGTCCTGCGCCGTGCAGGCGAAGCCGTTCTCCTCGCGCAGATGCAGCGGCACCGGCTTCGCGCCGAGGTATTCAGTGAACGATTCGTAAATGGGAAAGCCGGGGCTCGGGTAGATGACCTCATCGCCCGGATCGCAGTAGACCTCCTGCGAGAATCCGATCGGCGGTTTGGCGCCCGGAAAGACGACCACGCGGTCGGGGGTGATGCGCAGCCCGCGTGAGGCCCCCATGCTGCGGGCGATCGCCGCGCGCAGCGGCTCGAGGCCCTGCGGATCGACGTAGTGCGTCTGATCGAGATCGATCTGCCGCTTGACCTCTTCGGCGATGTGCCGCGGCAGCGGGAAGTCCGGCTCACCGATGTTGCAGCGGATGACTTTCGTTCCGCGCGACTCGACCTCGCGGATGTAGGGGCCGATCTTGAACGCGTTCTCGGTGCCGATGGCACCAACGCGCGCCGCAAAGCGCGCCGGAGACGCTGCGCCGACAGATGCCATGGCCGGATTCTGCGCGCCGGAAGAACCTCGCGGCGCGACGATCGTCACCGGGGGAGGTGATGGCGGTCATCGGGGAGGCGGGGGGCGGGAGTCGTCAGCGTGCCGGGCGCGAGCGCAAGCGATGGACAACCCGGACTGGGCATGATGGCCGGCCGGGGTGGCGTCTCTCGTCTTGGAAAATCGCCCCGCTGGCGACAGAATCGCAACTCATGAAGAAGCTGCTGCTCGTACTGCTCGCCCTCTCGCTGCCATTCGCCGGGCAGGCGTCGCCCGCCACGGCCGCCCGCCACGCGCGGAACGTGGAGATCGTCCGCGACGACTGGGGGATCGCGCACGTCCACGGCAAGACGGACGCCGACGCCGTCTTCGGAATGATCTACGCGCAGGCCGAAGACGACTTCAACCGCGTGGAGACCAACTACCTGCTGTCCATGGGGCGTCTGGCCGAGGCGGAGGGAGAGGGGCAGATCTACCGCGACCTGCGGATGCGGCTCTTCATCGATCCGGCGGACCTGAAGGCGATGTACGGGCAGAGCCCCGCGTGGCTGAAGGCACTGATGGACGCCTGGGCGGACGGGCTCAACTTCTACCTGGCGAAACATCCCGAAGTGAAGCCGCGGGTGATCACGCACTTCGAACCGTGGATGGCGCTGTCGTTCACCGAGGGGAGCATCGGCGGGGACATCGAGCGGGTCGACCTGCACGAGCTTCGCGCGTTCTACGAAGCGACGCCCACGACGCCGATCGCCGAGCTGCGCCGCTCGCACGAGCCGACCGGATCGAACGGCATCGCCATCGCCCCGGCGAACTCGAAATCGCATCACGCCCTGCTGCTGATCAACCCCCACACTTCCTTCTTCTTCCGCTCCGAGCTGCAGATGTCCAGCGACGAGGGCCTCGACGCCTACGGTGCCGTCACCTGGGGTCAGATCTTCATCTACCAGGGATTCAACCGCCACATCGGCTGGATGCACACCTCGAGCGGCGTGGACAACATCGACGAGTACGCCGAGACGATCACCAAGAAAGACGGCAAGTACTTCCAACGATACGGGGACAAAGAGCTGCCGGTGGCGAGCCGCACGGTCGTCATCCCGTACAAGACCGCGAACGGGATGGCGAAGAAGGTCTTCACCGTCTATCGCACGCAGCACGGACCGGTGGAGCGCAAGGCGGACGGCAAGTGGATCACCATCCGGCTGATGGGGGACCCGATTCACGCGCTGGAGCAGTCGTACGGCCGGACGAAAGCCACGAGCCTCGAGGGGTTCCTGAAGTGGATGGAACTGCACACGAACTCCTCGAACAACACCGTCTTCGCCGATTCGCACGGCGACATCGCCTACTTCCACTCGAACTTCATCCCCCGCCGCGACGCGCGGTTCGACTGGCTGGAGCCGGTCGACGGGAGCAATCCGGCGACCGACTGGCACGGGGTGCTGTCGATCAATCAGACGCCGAACGTCATCAACCCGCCGGACGGATGGCTCTACAACAGCAACAACTGGCCATGGTCGGCCGCGGGACCGGATAGTCCGAAGCGCGCCGACTATCCGGTTTACGTCGAGCGCGGACGAGAGGAGACGCCGCGCGGTCTTCACGCGCTGGAGCTCCTGCCGCGGGCCAAAGAGATGACGGTCGCGTCGCTGATCGCCCTGGCCTTCGACCGCCACATGACGGCGTTCGACTCGTTCATGCCGCCGCTGCTGAAGGACTACGAGGCCCTCCCCGAGAGCGACGCCCGCAAGGCGCAGCTTGCGGAGCAGATCGACGTGCTGCGCAAGTGGGATCATCGCTGGGCGGTCGATTCGATCCCCACGTCGCTGGCCATCTTCTGGGCCGAGGACCTCGGGCGGCGCGTCGCGCCGGAGGCGCACGCGGCCGGGATGATCCCGGACGACTACGCGGCGACGAAAGCGACGGCCGACGAGCGCCTGGCCTCGCTCACGGCGGCGTCGGAGAAGCTGGCGTCCGACTTCGGGAGCTGGCAAACGCCGTGGGGCACGATCAACCGCTTCCAGCGGATCAACGACGACATCGAGCCGCACTTCGACGACGCGAAGCCGAGCATCCCCGTGGGATTCGTGTCGTCGCGCTGGGGATCGCTCGCCTCCTTCGGCGCGCGTGCCTATCGGAACACGAAGCGGTGGTACGGGACCAGCGGCAACAGCTTCGTCGCCGTCATCGAGTTCGGCCCGCACGTGCAGGCCCGCGCCGTCACCGCCGGCGGCGAGAGCGGCGACCCCTCCTCGCCGCATTTCAACGACGAGGCCGAGCGCTACGCCACCGGCAACCTGCGGGAGGTCTATTTCTATCCCGACCAGCTCGAGGGGCACATCGAACGTCGCTACCACCCATAGGGGCGTCAGACCTTCGCTTCGCTGGTTTTCTCCCTGGTGTAGAGGGGATTCAGGGTTCGGCTGCATGGAGAAAACCAGCGAACCGATTCGGCAGCGGGAAGCAGCTCCGCGAAATTCGAGGCATAGACCCGGCATAGACCAGCGTCGTGCTCTGCGTATAGGTGATCGGCTGAGCGACAGCGCCGCGCAGTCACTCGCGCGTTTGATCTACATCGGGTGGAGTCGACGGGGAACGCCACCACAGAGACACAGAGTGTGGTGATCGTTCCCCGGCGCCGAGGTAGTGTTTCTCCGTGAACGAAACCACGGGAGCGATCATCGGCGCCGCGATCGAGGTCCACCGCAACCTGGGTCCCGGCCTCCTCGAATCGGCGTATCAGGAGTGCCTCTGCCGTGAGCTCATCCTCCGCACGATCCCGTTCCGGAAACAGATCTCACTCCCGGTGATCTACAAAGGAACGAGAGTGGACTGCTCCTATCGAATCGACCTTCTGGTGGATGACGTCGTTGTGGAAATCAAATCGGTCGCGGCCATCGAACCGATCCACGAGGCTCAACTCCTCACCTACATGAAGCTCGGTGCTTGGAGGCTGGGGCTGCTCATCAACTTCAACGTCGCGGTGTGAAGCACGGAATTCGCCGGCTGATTCTCTGAATGGCCGCCATC
>DATFUW010000237.1:0-4193 GCA_035260605.1 Thermoanaerobaculia bacterium
CAGGAACGGAGTCGTCGACGGTAGCGTCATCGTCACGGACGTACTCCAGCCGCTCGAAGCGGTTCTGCGGATTCCACGAAGCGCCGCGGCCGCGGATCGTCACGCGGCCATGGTACGCACGGCGGCCTTCGCCGCGGCTGAAATTCTCGGGCCCCTAGATCCCGTGCAGACCGCCGGAGTCCGCGCTCTACGTGCAGTGGAATGGCCGGCGGCCGGCGAAGGTGCCGGCCACCGGTCGAGGAGGTGACTACCAGATCCGGACCCGATCCTCCGGTTTGACGTAGTTCGCGTCGCCGTCCTTGACGTCGAATGCCGCGTACCAGGCGTCGACGTTGCGAAGCGGAGCGAACGCGCGGACCGTACCCGGTGAATGCGGGTTGGTCATGAGCTGCTGGCGCAGCGCTTCGGGACGCATGGCAGTACGCCAGACCTGTCCCCATCCGAGGAAGAAGCGCTGATCGCCTGTGAAACCGTCGATGACCGGCGCGGGCTGATCGTGCAGCGAGAGGTGATAGGCATCGAGCGCCAGCAGGACGCCGCCGAGGTCGCCGATGTTCTCGCCCATCGTCAGCCGCCCGATGATGTGCATCCCGGGGAGGTCGGAGAACTTGTACGACTCGTACTGCGAGCCGAGCTTCGCCGCCTGGACTTCGAACTTCTGTGCGTCTTCCGGAGCCCACCAGTCGGTCAGCTTGCCGGTGCCGTCGGACTTGCGGCCCTGATCGTCGAAGCCGTGGGAGATCTCATGTCCGATCACCGCGCCGATTCCGCCGAAGTTGACGGCCATGTCGGCGTTCGGATCGAAGAAGGGGGGCTGCAGGATGGCAGCGGGGAAGACGATCTCGTTCTTGGTGGGATTGTAGTAGGCGTTGACGGTCTGCGGTGTCATGCCCCACTCGGTCTTGTCGACCGGCTGTCCGAGCCGGTCGGTGCGGTAATGCCACTCGAAGTTCGCCGAGCGCTCGACGTTGCCGGCGAGGTCCCCCTCCTTGACCTGCAGGCCGGAGTAGTCGCGCCACTTCGACGGATAGCCGATCTTGACGTGGAAGTCGGCGAGCTTCTCGAGCGCCTTCTCCTTCGTCTGCGGCTCCATCCACTGGAGGTTCTGAATGCGTCCCTTCATGGCGGTGAGGAGGTCGCCGACCAGGGCTTCCATCTTGGCCTTCGATGCAGGCGGGAAGTAGAGGGCCACGTACTCGCGACCGATCGCTTCGCCCATCGACCGTTCCGCAGCCTGAACGGCGCGCTTCCAGCGCGGCTGCTGCTCCTTGACGCCATTGAGGAACTTCGAGTGAAACTCCCAGTGTGCGTCGACGAACCGCTTCGACAGGAATGGAGCGGCGTCATCGGCGACATGGAACGCCTCCCACGCCTGCAGAATGGGAATCGGCGTGTCGGCGAAGACAGTGGCGATCTTCGGAATCGCGGTGTTCTGCCGCAGGACCACGCGATCGGCCTTGCCGAGGCCCGCCGCGTTCAGCTCGCTCTTCCATGGGAATCCAGGAGCGTACTTCTCCAGCTCCGCGACGCTCATGGCGTTGTAGGTCTTGTCACGATCGCGGCTCTCCGCGCGCGTCCAGTGCGCCTCGGCGATCTTGGTCTCCATGGCCACGACGTCGGCGGCGCTCTTTTCCGGCGCGTTCCAGCCGATCATCTTCAGCATCTCGGCCACATACTGCTGATAGCGCTCTTTCTGCGCCTTGAACTTCTCGACCAGATAGAAATCGCGGTCGGGCAGGCCGAGCCCGGCCTGCGAGACGTAGACGGTGTACTGGTTCGGATCCTTCGCGTCGTCGGAGACGAACGCGCCGACGATCGTGCTGCCGAATCCGGCCGAGGCGGCGCCCATCAGGCGTGCCAGTTCGGCGCGCGTCTTCGCCTTGCGGATCTCGGCGAGGTCTTTGGCGATCGGCTTGGCGTCGAGCTTGTCGGCCCTCGCCTCGTCGAGGAACGTGCGGTAGATCATGGCTACCTTGGCCTCGTCCGAGCCGGGCGCGAGGTTCTTATCGGCGGCCCAGCTGTCGAGGATGGCGCGCACGCGCTTCTCGTTCAACTCGGCGAGGAGAGGGAAGGCCCCGTAACTGGTGCGGTCAGCCGGGATCTGCACCGTCTCTGCCCACTTGCCGTTCACGTAGCGGAAGAAGTCGTCGCCCGGCTTCACTGCAGTATCCATCCCGGCGAGATCGACACCCCACGTGCCGTAACGTTGGGCCTCGATCGTCGCGGGCGTGGAGCTGGTGTCCGCGGCCCGCGCCGCCGGATGGAACAGACAAAGGACTGCTATCAACGAACTCGCAGCAATCGTTCTGACGTTCATCGTTCTTTTCCTTTTTGTTGTTGCCCGGGGACGAGACCGGGCCGTTGGAGGGGGAACGATACCGCGATGCGGTGGGATTTCGCTACCCGGAAATCCGCAGGACGGCGGTACCGGTAACGGTTCCGTAACGGAGTGCTGCGAGCGCCTCGTTGGCCTGTTCGAGGGCGAAGGGGTGACGCTCGGTACGGATGCGGACAGTGCCCGCCCGCTCCAAGAACTCCACGCCGTCGGCGCGAGTCAGATTGGCGACCGAGCGGACGGCGCGCTCTTCCCATAGCAAGGAGTAGGGGAATGACGGGATGTTGCTCATGTGGATGCCTGCGCAGACGACGGTTCCTCCCTTCACGAGATTGCGCAGCGCCGCGACGACCAGCGGGCCGATCGGAGCGAAGAGAATCGCGGCGTCGAGCGGCTCGGGGGAGGGCCCGCCCGACCCGCCCGCCCAGACCGCTCCCATCGTCCGCGCGAACTGCTGTGCCGCGGTGTCGCCGTCGCGTGTGAAGGCGTAGACTTCGCGCCCCTCCGCACGGGCGAGCTGTGTCAGGATCTGCGCCGACGACCCGAACCCGTAGAAGCCGAGCCGCCGCGCATCGCCAGCCATCCGCAGCGCGCGCCAGCCGATCAGCCCCGCGCAGAGCAGCGGCGAGGCCTCCTCCGCGGAGTACGAATCGGGCAGCCGGAAGCAGTAGCGCGCATCGGCGGCGCAGAACTCCGCATACCCGCCGTCGATCGTGTAGCCGGTGAAGCGCGCGCGATCGCAGAGATTCTCGCGTCCGGACCGGCAGTAGCGGCACGTGCCGTCGGTCCATCCCAGCCAGGGCACGCCGACGCGCTCTCCCTCGGCGAACTCGCCCGCGCCCCGAGCGACCACTCCGGCGATCTGATGTCCGATGACCAGCGGGAGTTTGGGATCGGGGAGCTCGCCGTCGACGACGTGCAGATCGGTGCGGCAGACCGCGCAGACCTCGATGCGGATCAGCAGCTCGCCCTCGCGCGGCCGTGGGACCGGCAGGTCGGTGAGGGCGAGCGGCGCACGCGGCCGTGGCAAGACCATGGCCCGCATCTCAGATGGCCTCCACTTCGCGCATCTGCCGCAGCGGCCGCGACCAGAAAGCCACGACCGCGACGACGATCAACGTCATGGTTCCGCCGAGGAGCACCGAGGGAACCGTGCCGAGGAGGCGCGCGGTGACGCCGGACTCGAACGCGCCGATCTCGTTCGACGCTCCGATGAAGATCTGGTTCACCGACGACACACGCCCGAGCAGCGCCGTCGGCGTGAGCGAGGCCCGCCGACGCAGACATAGTGGTGACTATGTTGAGGAGGCGGAACGAAGCTCACGTCGTCGAGACCAAGCCAGGTGGTCCCAATTCAACCAATACACTCCACTAGAACCGCTCTACCACGGCCGGCAGCAGCACGCGCAACGACTGCTCACGGATCTCGACGCGCAGCTCCTGCGGCAGATGAATCGGCTCGCCGTCGACGTGCGCAGGGCCGGCCACGGGACGGCGGATCGTGATCTCTTTGGCGCGCCTCGTCGTCACGCGCCGTCCTCGGTCGAACGAGCCCGAGAAGAGACGCAGGGCGAGGAGCGGCATGTGAACGATCGAAGGGCGCTGCACGATGACGAGGTCGAGCAGACCATCGCTCGACGACGCCCGTGGCGCGAGGCGCGCTCCGTTGCCGTACTCGCTCGTGTTCGCGACCGCGACGACGAATCCCTCCTCCTTCGAGATCATTCCGTCGAGCTCCACTTCGAGCTCCTCGGCCGGCACCGATGCGAGGCCGCGCAGTCCGACGGAGACGTACGTCTTCAGTCCGCGCGAGCCATGTGCCGCGAAGCGATGCGCGACGAAGGCGTCGAATCCGATT
>DATFUW010000238.1:0-2393 GCA_035260605.1 Thermoanaerobaculia bacterium
GGTTTCGTGGGCCCCCGGGCGCGCGCCCGTGTTCGCCGCCACGGCGGACTCGCCGCCCGAGATCCGCCAGCAGCTTGCGCCGCTGCTGCGCATGATCGCCGTTGAGCGCGGCGAGGGACACTTCGAGCTGCAGGTCAATTAGAGGCAACCCGCCTGCTTCTTCAGGGAGTTCACCAGACCGGGAACACTGCCGGTCGGGGAATACGGCTTCGCATTCGGATTGCGGCGTAAGTTCTCGTTGTACGCATCGATCGTTCGATCGAAGTATTCGCATGCCCTCTCTTTGTTCTCGAGCTGGTGATAGGACACCGCCATGTTGAAATACACGTTCGTAAGAGGACCGAACTCCTTCGCCTCCCGTAGCTGCGCAGCGGCTCGGGCGTAGTAGCCGAGCGCCTTGGTGTAGTACTCGGACGACTTCGCCATCCGGTTCTCGTAGGTAACGGTCGGATCGCGGAACCCGTGTTCGCGATAGTACGCGGCCCATCTCCCGGAAACCGAATTCGACCGGAGAAGATCTGCGTACTCGCGGTACGCATTGCCCAGGCCGTGCGCGTCGCCCCGCTGCGCGTAAATGTCGATAGCGTCGCGAATCAGCTTCTCGGCCAATGGCGGCTGGTCTTGCTGCCTGAACAGCAATTCCGCGTCGTTGAGCTTGGTCAGCGGGTCCGCATTCGAATCAACGCCGCCGCCGGCGCACCCGCCGAGCATGAGAAACACGGCCAGCCAGAACCACGACGATATCTTGCGCATACTCACAGGTAATTGTCGCGCCATCAGCTCGCTGCCTGCGGCACGATAATCCTCGAATCGTCTCGATTCCCCCATTCTCCCCACGACGCCACATAGTTGCGCACGCGAGGATAGCCCAGCGACTTGAGGGCGAGGAATGTGTTGGCCGAACGATAACCTCCCTGACAGACCGGGATGATCGTCCTGTCCGGCGTCACCCCCTTCGAGACGTAGAGAGCGCGGATTTCATGCGCCGGCCGGAACGCGCCCGAATCGTCCAGATGATCGCGCCAGAATATGTGCACGGCGCCGGGGATAGTCCCCGCGCGCCGCGCCCGCTTCTCGGCGCCCCGGTACTCCGACTCGCGCCTGACATCGACGATGACGCTTGTCTCGTCGTCGATGGCGTCGTGAACGTCGAAGCGGGTCGCCAACAACTCGCGCCTGAGGGTCCCTCTGTAGGGCGCGGGCGTTGGCGCTGCCTCTGCCGGATCGACCGGCGGCGACGCGGCCGACAGGCGCACGAGGGGGTTTCCCGCCGCCGTCCAGGCATGCGTTCCGCCATCGAGAATCCTGACGTCCGGGTGACCCAAAACCGCGAGCAGCCAGACCGCCCGTGCCGCACGCTCCCCGGTCTCGTGGTCATAGACGACCACCGGCCTGTCCTGGCTTACGCCGCGGGCTCCGAACAGCGTTCGGAATATTGCGAGGAAGGCATTCAACGGGGCCTGCGAGGAATCGTTGAGGCTGACGCCGTAAATGTCGAGATGTCTGCTTCCTTCGATATGGCCGACGGAGAAGTCCTCGGCCGGCCGCAAGTCGAGCAGAGTGGCTGCTCCCGTTCGCGCGCGCAATTCGTGCGCGTCGATCAAATACGTCCGGTCCGGAAAATCGACGACTGGCATCTCGAACGTCTCCCATGGTGACGCCAAACATTTGAACTTAGGTCTGATCCGCCGCGCGGCCGCGCTTCCACGGCATCGGCCTCAGCCCGCGCGCTCGACCAGCATGCGCCGGCCTCGCCGGTCGGAGGCGAGGGTGATGAGGCGGTGCTGCCAGTCGTAGCGCGGCGCGAGGCGGGCGTAGATCCCCGTCAGCGCCGCGACGCCGAGCGCTTGTCGCATGCCGAATCCCGAATCAGCTTCGGTGGGCGGTGTGGTTGAAAGTGTACTCGCCGATCACGCGCTTGCCCTGACCGTCGACCGCGACCAGCTCGAAGCGCAGGCGGTGGCTGGGCATGGCGCGCAGCTGGGGCATGTTGGCCGACACGACGACCTCGCCGCGCGCGGGGTCGAACGGGATGTCCTGGCGCACCTCGGCCGGCAGCCCCGGGGCATGGATCACGAGGTCGAGGCGGTCCACCCCGGCGAGCGGGGCTTCGAGCCGGCTGACCACGAAGTCGTCCTCGGGGGCGACGTTGCAGTTGACGGCCCCGTTGCGCGGCACGCGGTATTCGCGCACGTGCAGGCCCTGCGCTTCGAGCCGCCTGACGAACGCGTCGCTGACGCAGACCCGAAGCTCGCCGCGGCGGAACGCCTCGCGGATGCCGCCGGCGAGGGCGACCAGCTCCGCGAGGCGCGCGCTGCAGTGGCCGCAGCCGAGCAGGTGCTCGTCGATCGCCGCCTCGGCGTCGTCGGACAGCTCGTCGAGCCAGTACTCGA
>DATFUW010000239.1:0-5392 GCA_035260605.1 Thermoanaerobaculia bacterium
GGAGCGGGGACGCGCTCGGCACGATCCGGACGATTCCGCGCTCGAGCGTGATCTCGAAGTTCCGGACCGACGTCAACGTGATGCCGCTCGCCGGCAGGTCGACCAGCTCGATCCTCGCCGGCGAGGCGAATACCGGATACGGCCCGATCACATTGTCGATCGGTGACGGCAGCCCGACCGCGTCGATCGGCTCTCCCTCGGGCAGTGGGTCGTAGACACGGTGGAACATGTCCAGCCCGGTTCCTGAATCGACGCCATCCACCTGAAACGGACTTCCGGCGCCCACCGGCACGACGATGCGGCCGTTCCCTTCGGCGACGTAGAGCGCCGAGGCGAAGAGCGAGGGGATGTTCCAGAAGACGTCGGCGCCCGACGGCACCGCATCGATCACCGCCCACGCCGTTGCCGCCGTGAACTGCACGGCAACGTAGGTTCCCGGGGCCAGGACTCCGAGCAGTCCCTCCTTCAGTTCCTCGCTCGACGAGAAGAGGCTCGCGCCGCGCACGGACGCCGGCCTCAGCCCGGCCGAGCTGACGCCGGGGGCGCTCATCGTCGTGAAATGCCCGTTTTCGAGGCGAAGCGTGTCGACGATCATCACGCGCGGCCCACGGATCGATTGCCCGAGATAGCCGAGGTAGAACGGCTTTCCCGGAGTGGCGTTCGGCAGGACCGGGACCTGGATGTCGATGCGCTTCTTCGCCATCCCCGGAAACGCGACGTCCACGCCGGCTCCGTACGCGAGGTCCGCAGAGAACGACGGCACGCCGGAGAAGGAGGACGCGGCCCCCGGCGACACCGAGACGATCGTTGGGGTCTCGAACGCGCCGGCCGGGACATCGACGGTGATGTCATCGGGCGTGACGAAGTGAACATCCTGAGTCGGACCGGCGAGAAAACCACGCCCGTCGTCCGTGGTGAACGGCGTCAGCGGAAGAGTGGCGATGGTCGCGTGACTGATGGCGTCGATCACGTGCAGGTCGATCGCATCGTCCGTGGTGATGGCATCGGATGCGCCGCCGGCGTCGAAGCTGAAGGATCCGTCCGGAGAGACGGTGGCCTGATACTGCTCGACGAACTGGCGTACCCGCCGGACGGCGACGGCCTGCGAGGAGGCTGGGAGGGCACCGGCCCGGCCGCTGATCACCGAACGGCCGTTCGAATCAGGAAGCGTGATGCGGATTCGCTCCGGATGAATGGCGGTGTTGGCCACGGGCACGTTTCGCGTCGCGAACCGTGAAACGGCGGTACGGCCGAACGGCGCGCCGTTGACGCCGAGGAGTGACGGCAGGATCGTGATGCGGTATTCCGTCGCCGGCTGCATCGATTCCGACGAGTGGAACGTCAGGATGCCCGCGGCCGAATCGGCAATGCCTTCGACCGGAGCGCCGGTGGTCCTATTTTGGACGGCAATCGCCGCCGATGCGGCTGCCGGATCGAGCGCCACGTCGAACGTCGCTTGCACCTGGAACGGCGATCCGGGATCGAGCATCGCGCCGTCGGCCGGCGAGACAGAAAGCAGATGCGGGGGCTGTGAAGTGAGAATGAGGTCGCCTAACGGCACGATCGCATCGGCCGCCGGCGCGACCGTGAAAACGGCCGGCGGTCCATCACCGATTGCCACCGACCTCGCCTGGAGCGTGAATGGCACCGCGGGCGCGGCCTGCACGGGGACCACGAAGGTCCCGGCAGCGCGGCTGAGGTCCGTGACCCCGAGAGCGAGCGCCGTCACGCGCGCATTGGCCGCAACCGGCCCCGCCAAACCGATGCGTACCTGCCCGAACGCATAAGCCACCGGCGAATCGGCCGCGAGCACGAGCCACGTCCCCTCACGCGTGATGCCGTCGAGCGGGAGCACGGAAGAGTCGGCGGTTTTCGTGGTGAAGATCGTCACATTCGAAGCGGCGCTCGTCGTCGAGCGTTCCGTGATTGCGGCCAGCCTGATCACCAGCCCGAACGGAGTGTCGGTAAGCACCTCGGCGACGACGACCTGCCGATTCGCCGTGGCGAATTTCGCGGTCTCGACGGTCAATGTGGCGCGCGCCGGCTGAAGGAGTGAACCCGGCGTGCTCGAGCCGGCTTCCGAGAGTGACAGCGTAAATCCGCCGACGATGTGAAATCCGGCGATCGCGCCGAACGCACCGAAGTCGGTCATCGGGGTCACCGAGGCATGGATCGGGTCGACTGTAGCTCCGCGCGGAATCTCGAGGGTGATCTCGTCGCCGCCGCTCACCCTTCCCCCTTCTGGACCGATGAGCGCGCCGCGATCGATACGACCGGGATGGTCGGAGATCACGATATGGTCGACGCCGTCACGCAATGTCGCGGCGGTGGCCTGACGGCTCGGCGCCAGGTGGAACCGGACCAGCGCCACGTCGCCGGCCGGAGCGCGGTAGAGCAGCAGATCGGTGGTGAACGGTGGATCGATGACCACGCGGCCATCGGCGAGATTGAGCTGCTCGTCGATGGTGGCCTGCACTGCCGTGCCGCTCGGATACGGCTTCGACCCGTCCACAATCAGCGTCGCCACCGTGCGCCCGTCCGGCGCGACCGCGGCAGGATCGAGCGTGAAGGAACGGTTCGCTGGACGGCAGACATCGGGGGCGGCCCCGCAGGGATCACCGACGCCCTCGAGTACGGCACCGGTATGCGGGGGCGGCGGCACCGCCAGCGAAGGCCCGCGGTCGGGAAAAACGACCGCGTAGTCTCCCGACGTGAGGACATCGACGACAACCGTTCCGTCGCCGGCCAACGGCGCGACTGCGGCGACGACGCGCCACTCGTCGCGGCTGCTGTCGTACTGGATGACCGAAAGCGTCTGCGTCGCGGCAGCATTCGCGGCGACGTCTTCCGCGGAGAGGAGGAACGTCAGCGTGCTGCCGGACAACGGCTCCGGCGTCGCATCGCCGTCGACGGCGATCTCCGCCGCGGCGACGGGAGACCAGCCCAGCGGAAGTGGCGCGGCGAGCCCCTGCGCGCCGACCGCGGTCAGGCCGACTGCCCTCCCCGGCGGCAGCGCGCCAGCGTCGATGCGCGCCTGTGCACGTCGCGTGATCGCGTCGTCTCCGCCGTCGCTCAGCGTCAGTTCTGCCCCGGTCATCTGCGTCGCGCCTCGGCGAGTCAACCGAACGTCGAGCGGAACACTGGTCGCGCCGGCGCGCACGACGATCTGCCGCCAGACGGTCGTGAATCCCAGCGCCGTGGCTTCGATGACGTACGGCCCTTCGGCGAGCTCTTTCGCGTAGCGGCCGTGAACGTCGGTGACGATCGTGGCTCCGCCGATGGCGATGTTCGCGCCGGGCATCGGGCGCCCCGTCGAGGCGTCGTACACCGCGCCACTCACCCAGCCCATCCCGGCCGTGCGCGCTCCGGAATCGGCTTCGAAGACCTGCGTGTAGGCGGCAGCCATCGCCACGCCGGACATGTCGTTCACGCCGTTCGTGACCGTCAGCGTCAGCGGACCGGTTCCCAAGTCCGGGTCATAGGCAACGGTCGCGGTGTCACCGGCGGGGTTCAGGGTGATCATGCCGGCGAAGGAGGCTCCGCCAGTTGGAGCGAGCAGAATCGTTCCCCCCGGCGAGGCGACGAGCGAGGCCGGCAGCACCGGTTCCGAGAAGGCGATCGTCAACCGCTTCGCCGCTCGATCCAGCCCGGCGGAGACCACCCGTGGGCCCGCGCAGGTGATGCGATAGCAGACGGTTGCTTCCGGCGACAAGGTTCCGTCCGCGCCGAGCTCGCGGATGCGCGCGATGTGGAAGCCCGAAGAGCCGGAGAATCGGAGATCGAACGCGAACCTCCGATCGGCGTCTGCGAGCGTGGTCCTGGTCACGCCGTCGAGGTCGAGCCGGACGCGCGCGCCTGCAACGCTCGCGGTGCCGGTGATGCCCGCGGAATCGAAGCACCCGGCGCTGTCGGCCTGATCGAGGATCGGAGAAGCCGCCGGAGCCATTGCAGCCGTGGTGAACGGCAGCGTGAACGCGTCGCCCAGCGAGGTTCCCGCCGCATCCTTCAACACGGTCGAAACCCTCAGCGAATACGCGGTGCCCGCGGAGAGCGGCACGTTCGGCGTGACGGCAACCGCGTCGTGATCGACGAAGAGAACGACGCCGACCGGTTGATCCCCGGGGCCGGTGAGCGTCACCGAGGAGCGGGCCGAAGGGGCATCGATCGGATTGGAAAAGAGGACGAGTAGCAGAGAGCCCGGATCGACATCGCTCGCACCGGCGGCGGGGAAGCTGTCTTTGATCGTCAGCGGTCCGAGCCGAATCAGGCGGACGGTATCGGCGGCGCTGCTGCCGTCAGAAAGGGTCACGCGGGCGATCACGGGAGTGACGCCAGCGGCGCCGAGGGCCGTGGTCGACGAGAAGCGGCCGGCGTCGGCCGGGACCTGGACGCCGTTGACCTGCACGATCGATCCGCCGATCGCCGACACGGCACCGCTGCACGCGACATCGGCCGGCGACGGGCCGTAGTACGTGTTGTCGGGCGGGTTCTCGATGGCGATGGACGGGAGTCCGGCCGCGCTCTCCACATCGATCGACGCGGTCGCCGTCTGCCCGCCCGCGCTCCGCCCGCTGACTGTGACGTGCGTCGTTCCGCCGGCGAGAAGTGGGACGGAAGCCGCGACAAACGTTCCCGTCGTATCACTGATGGGACGGGGTGTGACCGCCGATCCATCGATGACTAGCGTCGCGGGGGCGACGTTCGCATACGTGCCGCTGACATCGATCGATGTTCCACCGGTCTGCGACGCCGGCAGTGGCGACGTGATGAAGATCTGTGGGGCTCCACTGCGGATGACGGACGCCGTCGCCACCCCGACCCGGCCCGCGCCGTTTCGCGCGCGCGCAACGATCAGGTTCGCCCCTCGTGAAAGCGCGATGCCCGGCACCGAATAGTGCCCGGCAGCGGGTGTGAACGGGACGCCGTTGACGTCGCCGGAGAGCGCGTCGGCGCTGACGCTTCCGCTGACCGTGAGCTTCGTTTCGGCCGTGACCTGGTTCCGTGCGGGTGCATCGATCGTAACCGAGGGGGCGCCGGTCACACGGAAGAGGGTCATGGAAACGGATCCTTCGGCGACGGGAGCACCGGAGTCGTCGGTGCACGAAATCGCGACCGGATTCGCCCCTTCCCGTGTCAGCGGGAGCTGAACGGCGAAGGTACCCTCGGAGAGCGTGGCCGCGACCCCGTCCACGAGGACGCCGGCGGCGCCGGGCGCGTGTCCCATGAGCTTCACGTTTCCGGCGAAGACCGACGAGCCGTCAGGCGGATCGAATTCCGCGAGGATGCAAGGCGACCCCGCTCCACCGCCCACGACGAAGCTCCGGTCGATCCGGGTCTCGTTTCCGGCGACGTCCTGCGCGATGACGGTCAGCGCATGCCCACCCTCCGCCGG
>DATFUW010000240.1:0-9905 GCA_035260605.1 Thermoanaerobaculia bacterium
AGTCATGAAGCCGCATTGATGGCTACGATCACGTTTTGACTTTGGTATTTGCTACACCCTGTGGAAAATACCAAATTCAAGACCTGACCCCCATCCTCCCCATCCTCTAGATTCGCGTCAGCTTCGCGTACCTGGCGATGAACTTCTTCGATCCCGCGCGGTCGAAATAGACCGTCAGCTTGGCGTCCGGGCCGTTCCCTTCCATCGTCAGGATGGTGCCATCGCCGAACTGTTCGTGCCGCACCCGCGCGCCGCGCTTGAGCTCCTTCGAGGCCCCCGGCGGGGGCGTGCGCGCTGGACGGATGGCGTTCGGGTCGAACTGAACCGGGGCGTTTCGAAAGAACGAGGCGACCGACGAGGCCGGAGCCGAGGGATGGACGGGGCGCGGCGGCTGCGGCGCGCGGTACCGTCCGAGCCGCACCGCCTCGGTGACCTCCTCCGGGATCTCGCCGAGGAACGGCGACGGCCTCTGCTCGCGCACCTGTCCGAAGAGCCGGCGCTCGTGCGCGTAGAGACAGTAGAGCTGCTCGCGCGCGCGGGTCATGCCGACGTAGCAGAGCCGGCGCTCCTCCTCCACATCGTCGCTCTCCTCGGCCGACTGGGAGTGCGGCAGGATTCCCTCCTCCATCCCGGAAAGGAAAACCACCTTGAACTCCAGCCCCTTGGCGGCGTGCAGGGTCATCAGGGTGACGCCTTTGTCCGACTGATAGCGGTCGAGGTCGGTCATCAGGGTGATGGAGTCGAGATAGTCGCCCACCGAGGCGTTCGCGTTCTGTTCGCTGAACTCGCGCGCGGAGCTGATGAGCTCATCGAGGTTCTGCAGGCGCGATTCGTCCTGCACGTCGCGCGACTCCTGCAGCATGCGCCGGTATCCGGTGCGCAGCAGGACGTCATCGAGGAACTGCGGCGCGGGCTGCGCGGCGGCGCGCTGCAGGTCGTGGACGATGTCCCGGAATTCGCCGACCGCCCGAGCGGCGCGCGACGGCAGGAAATCGAGCGGGCCCTCGATCACACTCCAGAGCGAGGCGCTCTGCTGCTGCGCGCGGGCGTCGAGCGCTTCGACCGTCGTGTTGCCGATCCCGCGCGAGGGGACGTTGATCACCCGCTCGACCAGGGGAGTGTCGTGCGGCCGCACGGCCAGCCGGGCGAAGGCCAGCACGTCCTTGATCTCGGCCCGCTCGTAAAACTTCACGCCGCCGACCACCGAGTAGGGCAGGTTGGCTCGCAGGAGCTCTTCTTCGAAGGGCCGCGACTGCGCGTTCGTCCGGAAAAGCACCGCGAAGTCCGAGAGCTGGTAGCGCGACTGCTGCGAGACGATCCGTTCCAGGACGAACTGGGCCTCCTCCCGCTCGCTCCCCGTGGTCACGATGCGCACCGGTTCGCCTCGTCCCGACTCGGTGAACAAGCGCTTTCCCTTACGGGCGATGTTGTTCGACACCACGCCGGTCGCCGCGTCGAGGATGTTGCCCGTGGAACGGTAGTTCTGTTCGAGCTTGATCACGCGCGCACCGGGGAAGTCGCGCTCGAAGTTCAGGATGTTGTTGATGTCCGCGCCGCGGAAGCGGTAGATCGACTGATCCTCGTCGCCCACCGCCATCACGTTGCCGCGCGGTCCAGTCAACAATTTAATTAGTATATATTGTGCATGATTCGTGTCTTGATATTCGTCAATTAAAAGGTGCGGAAAGCGCTCGTGCAGCTCCGCCCGGATGTCGTCGTTCCGCTCCAGGAGCTGGACGTAGTTGCCGATCAGATCGTCGAAGTCCATGGCGTCGAATTCCTTCAGGCGCCGCTGATACAGGCGGTAGACCTCCGCCACCCGCGATCCGAAAAAGTCGAGGTTCTCCTTCTCGTACTCCGCGGGGCCGATCAGATCGTTCTTGGAGTTCGAAATGCGGCTCAGAACGGCACGCGGCGGAAAGGCGTCGTCGTTCATCTGCAGCTCGCGCATGCAGCGGCGAATGAGCGTCAGTTGATCGGCGGTGTCGTAGACGGCGAACGATTTCGTGAAGCCCAGGCGGTCGGCGTACCGCCGGAGCATCCGAAGCGAAGTGGAGTGAAACGTGCCGATCCATGGCCGGGCGCCGATGTTCGGGACCAGCCGCTCGACGCGCGAGAGCATCTCGTTCGCCGCCTTGTTCGTGAAGGTCACCGCCAGGATCTCCGAAGGCCGGGCGCCCCGCTCCCCGATGAGCCAGGCGATCCGGTAGGTGATGACCCGGGTCTTGCCTGATCCCGCCCCCGCCAGGACCAGCAGGGGGCCCTCGGGGGCAGTCACCGCCTCGCGCTGCTGGGGGTTCAGTCCGGTGAGATCGAGCATGGCGGGCGGATGTTAACAGGCGCTCCGGTACACGAAATCCCCGAGGCGCAGTCTGTGTTATTCGCGGAGGGTCGTAATCCGTACTAGACTACTCGCGCACCGCGGATGGGCCCCGCCGCGTCGGCGTCACGGAGGCTGAATGTTCGGCACACTTGGGTTACCGGAACTGCTCGTCATCTTCGCCATCATCCTGGTGGTGTTCGGTGCGGCGAAGCTGCCGCAGCTGGGTAAGGGCCTGGGCGAAGGGATTGCCAATTTCCGCGATGGACTTCGTTCCAAAGAAGAGAAGAAACAGATCGAAGAGAAGAAGAATCCCACCCCTTCGGCGTGAAGCGAACTGATCCGACCCCACGCTGGCTGATCACCGGCGCCGGCGGGATGGTCGGCAGCGACATGCACGCAGCGCTGCTGCGCCGCAGCTCCGACGTCGTGGCGCTCCGCCATTCGGAACTCGACATCACCGACTCGCGCGCGGTGCACGCGGCCGTCCTCGACGCGCATCCCACGATCCTCATCAACTGCGCCGGCTACACGCGGGTCGACGACGCGGAGAAGGACCCCGCGGCCGCGAATGCCGTCAACGGCTCGTCCGTGGAGCTGCTCGCCGAGGCCGCCAACTCCGCCGGCGCAGTGCTGGTCCACATCTCCAGCGACTTCGTCTTCGACGGGAAGAAGACGGCACCGTACGAGCCATCCGACGAGACCGCGCCCCTCTCCGCCTACGGCCGCTCGAAACTGCTGGGCGAGCTGGCGGCCCGGCACGCACACGAGCACGTGATCGTGCGCACCTCGTGGCTCTTCGGCGCACACGGCCCGAACTTCGTCGAGGCCATCCGCAACCAGGTGGGCAAAGGGACCGATCCGCTGCGCGTCGTGGAGGATCAGCGCGGCCGTCCGACCTGGACCTCGCATCTCGCGGAGGCATTGATCCGCATCGTGGAAGCCGGCGGGCGCGGCATCATCCATTACGCGGACGAGCCGGAATGCACCTGGTACGACTTCGCGTGCGCCATCGTCGAGGAACTCGGTGCGAAGATCGCGGTCAAGCCGGTCTCCACCACCGAGTTCCCCCGCCCCGCCGCCCGCCCGGCGTATTCGGTGCTGTCGACGGCGAGCTACGAAACGCTCACCGGCGCGAAGCCGGAATCGTGGAGCAAAGGGTTGAAACGGCATCTGCGGGCGTGAGGAGCGGAGCAGCGACCTTCATCGCCCGTCATGCGGCATCTCGCCCCACATCAGATACTCCACATTCCCCTCGGCCCCGGTCACCGGGCTCTCGATGACGCGGCGGACGTCGAATCCAGTCTGACGGGCGAAGTCGACGACCGCCTGCACGGCGGCGGCGCGCTTGTCGGGATCGCGGACGATTCCCCCTTTGCCGACTTCGCCGCGGCCCACTTCGAACTGCGGCTTGATGAGAGCCACGAGCTGACCGCGGAGAATCGGGGCCACCACGGGAAGGATCAGTTCGAGGGAGATGAACGAAACATCGATCGAGACGAAGTCGATCGGTTCGTCGAAGTCGGACGGCTGCAGGAAGCGCGCGTTGACCTTCTCGCGGACGACGACGCGCGGGTCGTTGCGCAGCGAGGCATCGAGTTGACCGTACCCCACGTCGATGGCGTAGACCTTCGCGGCGCCGTGCTGCAGCAGGACATCGGTGAAGCCGCCGGTGGACGCGCCGATGTCGGCGCATGTCTTCCCCCGCACGTCGATGGCGAACTCCTTCAGGGCATGCGCGAGCTTGATGCCGCCGCGCCCGACCCAGGGATGTTCGCGTTCCACGATCTCCAGCGCGTCGTCGTCGTGCACTGCCGCTCCCGGCTTGTCGACGAACTCGCCGTTCACGCGCACGCGGCGCGCCATGATCAGCGACTGCGCGCGGGTCCGGGACTCGACGAGCCCGCGGGCGACCAGCGCGAGGTCGAGCCGCGACTTAGCGCGCCCGGAACCGGGCTCGCGTCCCTTTCCGTTGGTCATCACCGTTGCAGCTCGATGGCGGATCGGGGACGGCGGAGGGCGGAATGCGGGCGATGTCCTTCAGGACCCGCCGCGCCGTCGTCAGATCCGCGGCGGAGGCGTGGATGCGTTCGGCGACCACGCGGTTGGCCTCGTCGCGTGCGTCCAGCAGGTAGCAGACGTCGTACGTGCCGTCGCCATTGTCGCTCTTGAGGAGCAGCACGCCGCTCTCCAGGGCGTGCGCATGAAGGTTCGTCGGGTCGTCGTCGATGGCTTCGTCGAGCAGCGTGAGCACGTCCTCATACAGATCGGGCTCCAGGTCGGTTCCGCCCGCGAGCCGCTTCTCGATCTTCAGCAGCTCCTCTGCAGCGGAGGTCAACTGCGTGCTCCGCGACTGGACCACCGAGGCGAAGAGGAGCGCGGCGAGAAACATCAGCGCACGTTCGCCAGGCGCGGCCGCTCCAGGCCCTCGCGCAGGAACTCGCGGACCCGGCGGGCGATGCCCTCGGCGTGCAGGTCGTACTGTGCGCGCAGCACGTCCTGCGTTCCGTGATGGACGTACTCGTCGGGGATGCCGATGCGGTGGAACTGCACGCCGCTGATTCCGAGCTGCTGCGCGCGCTCCATGACCGCCGATCCGAAGCCACCGGCCAGCGATCCCTCTTCCACGGTGATGATGCGCGCGCCGGGGACGCAGAAGCGGGCGATCAGGTCGTCGTCGAGCGGTTTGATGAAGCGGCCGTTGATCACCGCCACTTCGATCCCTTCCTTCGCCAGCGCCTCCGCCGCGTGCACCGCCGGCCAGACCTCGTTGCCGATGGCGAAGATCGCGGCGGCGCGGCCTTCGCGCATCACCTCTCCCTTGCCGACCGGCAGCGACTTCAGTTCCGGGTCGAGCGCCACGCCGACGCCATTGCCGCGCGGATAGCGCAGCGACGTCGGATGGCCGGTCTCGAACGCGGTCTTCACCATGTGCCGCAGCTCGTTCTCGTCTTTCGGCGCCATGCAGATCTTATTCGGGAAGATCCGCAGGTAGGCCATGTCGTAGATGCCGTGATGCGTCGGGCCGTCGGCGCCGGCGATGCCGCCCCGGTCGAGCGCGAAGACCACCGGCAGGTCCATGATCGCCACGTCGTGGAACACCTCGTCGAAGGCGCGCTGCAGGAACGTGGAGTAGATCGCCGCCACCGGCTTCATCCCCTGCGTGGCCATGCCGCCGCTGAACGTCACGGCGTGCTCCTCGGCGATGCCCACGTCGAACATCCGCTCTGGAAAGACTTTCTTGAACTTGTCCAGCCCGGTCCCTTCCGGCATGGCCGCCGTGAGGGCAACGATCTTCGGATCGACTTTGGCCATCTCGATCAGCGCTTCGGCGAAGACGCTGGTGTAGGAGGGCGGCGCCGGCTTGTCGGACCTCTTCACCTCGCCGGAGTCGATGTCGAACGGCGTGACGCCATGCGACCAGATCGGCTTGTTCTCCGCCGGCGTGTACCCCTTCCCCTTCTTCGTGATCACATGGACCAGCAGCGGACCGTCGTAGTCCTTCTGTTCGTTGAAGAGATCGATCAGCAGATCGAGATTGTGCCCGTCGTACGGTCCGAGGTACTTGAAGCCGAGTTCCTCGAAGAGCGTCCCCGGAACGACCATGTGCCGGACGACCTCCTCCATCTCGGAGGCCATCTCGTGGAGCTTTCCGCCGATGAGGGGGATGCGGTCCATCACGCCCTTGGCCAGATCCTTCGCCTGGACGTAGCGCTGTCCCTTGATGATCTGATTCAGATATCCGCTCAGCGCTCCGACGTTCGTGGAGATCGACATGTCGTTGTCGTTCAACACGAGGAAGAGCTTGCGCTTGAGGTGGCCCGCCTGATTGAGGCCCTCGAGGGCCAGGCCGCCGGAGAGTGCGCCGTCGCCGACCACCGCCGCGACGCGGTAGTCCTCGCCGCGGAAATCGCGCGCCACGGCGATCCCCAGCGCGGCGGAGATCGAGGTGGAGGCGTGGCCGGCGTTGAAGACGTCGTACTCCGACTCCTCGCGCTTGCAGAAGCCGGAGATCCCGTCGTGCTGGCGGATGGTGGGGAAGCGATCGCGCCGCCCGGTGATCAGCTTGTGGGGATAGCTCTGATGGCCGGTATCGAAGACGATCTGATCGCGCGGCGTGTTGAAGACGTAGTGCAACGCGAGGGTCAGTTCGACGATACCGAGGTTGCCGCCGAAATGGCCGCCGATCTGCGAGACCACCTGGATGATCCGCTCCCGGATCTCCTGTGCCAGTTGCGGGAGCTGCGCGCGGTCGAGCCTGCGAAGGTCGAACGGAGAATCGATCTGATCGAGAAGCGTCATGGTGTTAGGACCGGCGTTCGCAGACGTAACGTGCGATGGCCCCGAGATAGTTCACCGGGCCGCGAATCATAGCAGCCCTGGTTTCAGCCAACCGGAGCAGCTCGTCGGCACGCGCGTGGGCCGCCGCGACGCCGATCAGTGCCGGGTAGGTCAGCTTCCTCTGCGCCGCGTCCTTTCCGGCAGTCTTGCCCAGCGCTTCCGTGGTCTGCTCCTGGTCGAGGAGGTCGTCGATGATCTGGAACAACAGCCCGGTGGCCTGGCCGTACTCGCGGAGCACATCGAGCTGTGATGCCGGGGCATTCGCCAGGATCCCGCCGAGCATCACCGAAGCGGTGATCAGCTTCGCCGTCTTGTTGCGGTGGATGAACTCCAGTTGCTCGAGCGTCGGCGCGGTGTCGATCGATCCCTCCAGGTCGGCGACCTGACCGCCGATCATTCCTTTGGAATCGACCGCCTCCGCCACTTCACGCAGCGCGCGCAACTGCGCATCTGCGCCCGCGGCCGGACGCGCCAGCCAGGAGAAGGCCTCGGTCAGCAGCGCGTCGCCGGTGAGGATGCCGATGGCCTCCCCGAACACCACGTGCGTCGTTTTCCGGCCGCGCCGCAGGTCGTCGTCGTCGAGCGCCGGCAGGTCGTCATGCACCAGCGAGTAGGTGTGGATGAGCTCGAGCGCGGCGAAGGAAACGAGCAACGGCTCGACCTCGGCTCCGCACGCCTCGGCCGCGGCGATGGCCAGAGTCGGGCGAATCCGCTTCCCCCCGCCGAGGACCGCGTAGCGCATCGCCTCGTGAATCGCGGTGGGAGGCGTGGCGGCGGGGGGGAGATGGGCGTCGAGCGTGCGGTCGATCAGGGAACGGCGAGAAGCAAGATACTCGGTGATGACCATCGCGGCATTCACTGCCCCCCCTCCCCGTCCGCCTCCCCTTCCTCAGCTTCGAACGGCTCCGTGACCGGCTCTCCGTTGGAATCGGCGAGGATCAATTCGATCTTCTTCTCCACCTCTTCGAGCTTCTGATTGCAGAAGCGCGAGAGGCGGATGCCTTTCTCGAAGAGCTGCAGGGACTCGTCGAGGGGGAGCTCCTCGCTCTCGAGCCGTTTGACGATCTGCTCGAGCTCGTGAAAGGCCTTTTCGAATTCGTTCGACTTCCGCGGCATCGCTTACTCGTTGATCACCGGCCAGACGCTCTCCAGCCCCATGGTCTTCGCGTCGACGGTGCATTCCAGCCGTCCCTTCTTCAACTGCACCTCGATGGGATCGCCGACGGCGACGGCATTGGAGTCGAGGACCGGTTTTCGCCGGTTTCGCCGGCGCGTGAAGGCGATCGCGTAGCCGCGCGACAGGACGGAGAGCGGCGAGACCGCCTGGAGTGTTCCTGCGACGGCTTCGAGCTGCTGGCGGGTCTGCACGATGCGCGATGGAAACCGCACCAGCGGGTCGCGCGTGGCGTCGAGCCGCGCGCGCAGCATGCGGGCCCGCGATTCGAGCATGCGGTAGAGCTGCACGCGCTGCCGGTCTAGGCGCTCGCGGTGCAGGGCTGTCCGCCGCCGGACGATTCCCAGCCGGTCCGACGAGGCGAGGTCGCGCAGCTCGTGACGGAGATTGCGCATCCGCGCCTCGATCACGTGCCGGATCCTCCGCACGTCATGCTCCACGTGGAGACAGATGTCGCTCTTTGCGCGGATCACGATCTCCGCGGCGGCGGAGGGGGTGGGGGCGCGCAGGTCGGCGACAAGATCGCAGATGGTGAAGTCGGTCTCGTGTCCCACGCCGGAGATCGTCGGGATGCCGCACGCCGCGACGGCGCGGGCCACGATCTCCTCGTTGAATGGCCAGAGGTCCTCGAGCGAACCTCCGCCGCGGCAGATGAGCACGACGTCGTGGAGGTCCCAGCGCGAGAGGTTGCGCAGCGCGGCGGCGATCTCGCGCGCCGCGGACGCTCCCTGCACGCGCACCGGATAGATCTGCACGTGCAGCCCTTCGAAACGCCGGCTCAGCACGTTGAGGATGTCGCGGATCGCCGCCCCCTGCGTGCTGGTCACCACGGCGATGCGTTGCGGCAGCGCGGGGATCGGTTTCTTGCGCGCTTCGTCGAACAGCCCTTCCTCGGCCAGACGGCGTTTGAGTTGCTCGAATGCGAGCTGCAGCGCGCCGAGCCCGGCGGGCTCCACCGTGACGGCGTTGAGCTGAAACTCTCCCTTGGCCTCGTAGATGTTCAGGCGTCCCCGCACGATCAACTGCAGCCCGTTCTCGATGCGGAAGCGGAGGAAGCGCGCGTTCGAATCGAATAGCACCACCCGCATCTGCGCGCGCGCGTCCTTGATCGAGAAATAGCAGTGTCCGGCAGAGGAGCGCGTGAAATTCGAGACCTCGCCTTCGACGGAGATGTCGTTGTAACGGAAGAAGTCGAGGTTGATCTGACGGATCAGTTCGCCGACTTTCCAGACGCGCTCGGACATCGCGCGAGTCTACCAATAATTCAGGCAAGCTGATTGCTCACAAGTCCGGCAGCCACCAAGGCACAACGAGAAGGAGTGTTACAGATGAAGGCACAGACGCTTTTCACGAAGGCAGTAGCAGGATTTGGGGCGACCGCGCTGGCGCTCGCGCTCGGCGCCTGCTCCCATACCTCGCCCACGGCCAACCAGCAGACGGGCGAGATCCGAACCGAAGCAGCCGCCACGACGCAGCCGCAGGATTCGTCTCAGGTGATCGGCACCGCTCCGGCACCGGCCAACACGCAGGGGCAGCCGGCAGCCCCATCGACCCCAGCCGTCATTTCCGGTCCGGCGGCCGTTGACAGCACCGGCAACGCCTACACCAGCAGTTCCGCCGGCGGCGCCGGCAACGCGTCGAGCGTCGGGCTCAACACCAACGTGAACATCGAGCCGCAGCCGGCTCCCTCGACCGTCGCCGTCACCACCACGCCCGCACCGGTGACCACCGAGACGACCACCACCGTGGTGGAAACGACTCCGGCCCCGGCGCCCGCGCCGATCGTGACCGAGACCCCGGCACCCATCGAGACCCCGGCCCCGATGACGTCGAGCACGACGACCACGACCACGACCACGGTTCACCCCCGCCTGCGCAAGGACTAATTGATCGGCAGGTGGCTGTCGGCGGCCGGCGGCTGGCGGTTGACGGTTGGCTCAGAGCCAGCCGTCACACGCCGAGCGCCGGCCGCCGCATTTGCTACTTCCCTAGAGAAGCTCTGAACAAGTCCGATGGTCGTCGTTGCGGGCGCCGCCGCGTCGGATGCGAGCGGGCGCGACGCAAGCGATG
>DATFUW010000241.1:0-3571 GCA_035260605.1 Thermoanaerobaculia bacterium
TGCAGAAGCATGCGCCGCATTCTATCTTGATGACAGTCGGCTGCCGACCAGCGATTACAATCCCGTCATGCGTTTTGCAGTCGTCGCCGCTCTCGCACTCCTCGCCCTGCCCGCTTTCAGCCAGAATTTCCAGTTTCACGGATACCTCTCCGCGCGCGAAATCTACGTGAAAGCGCAGCCGTCGTGGACCGAAGGGGGCTTCGGGCGATTCGACGTCGGCGCGCAGAGCGTCGGCGATCACCGCACCACGAACCTGGGCGTCGGGCAACTCGGGTTCGACTGGACGCCGGCGAAATGGCTGCTCGTCCACGCCGACGGACTCGCCAGGAAGGAACCGTCCGGGACCAAAGGACGCCGCGGCGGACTGCTGCAGGCCTACCTCGAACTCCACAGCGACATGTTCCAGTTCCGCGCGGGATCGTTCTGGCTGCCGACTTCGCGCGAGAACGTCGATCCGCTCTGGACCTCGCCTTACACCATCACGTACTCTGCGCTCAATACGTGGATCGGCAACGAGTTCCGCCCCGTCGGGGCCGATCTGCAGTTCTCCCCCGATTTCTACGTCACCGCCGGAGCCACCATCTTCCGCGGCAACGATACGCTCGGCACCGAGCTCGCGAACCGCGGCTTCGGCCTCGGCAGCCGCCTGTCCGTCTACGGCGAGAACCTTCCTCTGCCCAACGGGCAAACCACGCGGCCAATCGGCTCCGACCTCGACCACCGCAACGGCTACGCGGAGCGCGTGCGCGTGCAGATTCCCGAACGCGCGCTCCTGCAGGTCACGCACATCGACAACCGCGCGGAGACCGCTCCGCAGATCGCCGGGCAGACCCCGTGGCACACCCGATTCAACATCGTCGGAGGGACCCTCGGCCCGACGTCGCCGGCCACCATCTCCGCGGAGTGGGCCAAGGGGCAGACCACCGTCGGATTTCCGGGCGGCACCTTCACACTCGATTTCAACACCGTCTACATCCTGCTGTCGCAGAAGACCGGCGCATCGCGGTGGAGCGTCCGTGCCGAGCGGTTCACCACCGGCGACCGTGAGAAAGGGAAGGCCTACACCGTCGCATGGTTCCGCTATCCGTCGCCCGCGCTGCGCTGGGGCGCGGAGTACACGCACGCCAGCGGAAGCCGCCCCAGCGTGCCGCTGGGATTCGATCCGAACACCGGCGGCACGACGATTCAGGTGGAGTTGCGATACGGGTTCTGAGCCGGAAGGGAAACTGCCGGCGGCCGGCGGAACGCTTCCCACCGGCCACCGAACACCGCGTCAGTACGGCTGATACGGCTGCCCATACCCGCCGCGGAGGTCCGAGACCGAATACGCCTCGAACACGCCCGCGCGGCTGAACGCGCCGTTGAGATCGACCCAGTCGCCCGGTCGGAGCGAGCCGAGTCGCGGATCATTGCCGCGCAGCACCGTGGTCACGAAGCTGCCGGAGACGTCGTCGCGGACCACGACCGTCCCGCTCCGGTAGTCGACGTTCTCGACAACCCCGCGCAGGTCGCCCTGGCTGGCGTACGGATTGTTGTAGTCGTACGCGTCGTAATAGCCGGCCGGGTTCCAGTAGCCGCCGAGGCGAATGTCGATTCCGACCCGCAACGGGAAGAGACGGAAGCGTGCCTCGGGAATGAAGAGCGGGAAGCGCCCGCCGCCGATCCAGACATTGTAGCCGCCGCCATGCCGCTCGACGCGGCTCACGCGGCCGGAAAACGTCTGGCGCTGCTGGTTGTCATAGCGGCCCCTGTTCCCGCGATACGCGTTGTCGTTGCGGTCGGCTCGATTGTTTCGCACCGAGCCGCTCCGATACGCATTGTCGTTGCGATCGGCTTGATTGTCTCGCGCCGAGCCGTTCCGATACGCATCGTTGCCGCGGATCGCGCGGCCGCTTTGATCGGCGCGCGTGCTGCGATTGTTCTGCTCGCTTTGCACGCGGCCGTTCTGCTGATCGGCCGAGCGTCCTCGGTGGTCGCGCGCCGAGCTGTTGTCGGACCTTGTCGCATCACGATGACGCGTTTCCGCGAAAGCGGACGTTCCGAACAGCGGCGCGAGGGTCAATGCACCGGCGAACAGCGCTGCTAACTGCTTCGATTTGGACATTTTAGTCTCCCTGATTCCTTGGACAACGCCGTTGATATTCGCAATCGGTACGCCAATCTCTGCACTAGAATTCGCTTCATGCGCAGAGTTCTCTTCCTCCTCGCCTTTCTCGCCGTTCCGCTGTGCGCGCAGGACACGACCGCGATCGACAAGGCGGTCACCGATGTCCTGGCGAAGACCGGCGCGCCGAGCGCGTCGATCGCCGTCGTTCGCGACGGAAAGATCGCCTACCAGCACGCCTACGGGAATGCGCGGCTCGCACCGCCGCTGCCCGCGACGACCGACATGCGCTACAGCATCGGATCGATCAGCAAGCAGTTCACCGCGGCGGCGATTCTCATGCTCGCCCAGGAGGGGAAGCTCTCACTCGACGACAAGCTGGTGCGCTGGCTGCCGGAGCTGACGCGGTCGAACGACGTGACCGTCCGCGAGATCCTTTCGATGACCTCCGGCTATCAGGACTTCTGGCCGCAGGACTACGTCATGCCGCGGATGCTGCAGCCGGTCACCGCGCAGGAGATCATGGACGAGTGGGCCCGCAAGCCCCTCGACTTCGAGCCGGGCACGAAATGGCAGTACAGCAACACGAACTACGTGATCGCCGGCGCGATCGTGGAGAAGATCAGCGGAATGCCGCTGCTCGATTTCCTGCAACAGCACATCTTCGGGCCGCTGCACATGACGTCGGTCTACAACACCGATCAGTCGCCCCTCGGGCCGGACGAGCCGCAGCGCTATCTCCGCTACGCGCTCGGCCCGCTGCGTCCCGCGCCGAAGGAAGGAAAGGGATGGATGTTCGCCGCCGGCGAGCTGGCCATGACCGCGCACGACCTCGCGCTGTGGGACATCTCCATCATCGACCAGGCGGTGCTGAGGCCGGAGTCGTACAAGGCGATGGAGACGGAGGTGCGCCTGGCCAACGGCGCTGGATCACACTACGGGCTTGGGCTGACCGTCGGCATGAGCGACGGCCGCCACTACGTCATGCACGGCGGCGAGGTGTCGGGCTTCACGGCGACGAATGTCGTCTATCCCGAGTTGCGTTCGGCGATCGTCGTGCAGACGAATCAGGACGCCACGCCGGCGTCGGGGGAAATCGCCTCGAAAATCGCGACCATCCTCTTCTCCACGACCAATGAGCCGGCGCTGGCCGAGGTGAAGAAGATCTTCGACAATCTGCAGCACGGCCGGATCGACCGCTTCCTCTTCTCGCCGAATGCCAACGCCTATTTCTCGGAGCCGGCCATCCACGACTTCGCCGCGAGCCTCGCGCCGCTCGGCAAGCCGGAAGCATTCACGCAGGAGAGCGAAGGCCTCCGCGGCGGCATGACCCTGCGCCGCTACTCCATCCGCTTCCCGAAGAAAACCCTGCGCCTGACCACCTTCTGGCTCCCCGACAACAAACTCGAACAATACCAACTCGCCGAATGACAAATGGCAAATGGGGTCAGGTCTTTAATTTGGTAT
>DATFUW010000242.1:0-2876 GCA_035260605.1 Thermoanaerobaculia bacterium
TCGCCCGATAACTCGTCCATCGGCAGTCCTCCGGACGTGCCACGAGGTTCGCGCGAACTGGATTGAGGACGATGTATCGCAGCAGTTCGAGAAAGTACGTCTCCTTCTGAACGAGCGGCGATTTGAACCGCCCCTGGAACAGATGTCCGACGCGCCCGTGCCGGCGATTGAAGCTGGCCGCGTACTCCCCATTGAGCCGCTGCATGCCGCGGGAGAGTGTCTCCGACTCGAGCTGAATCAATAGATGGAAGTGATTCGGCATCAGCGCGTACGCATAGACGATCCAGCCGAAGCGCTTGATGCAATCGCCGAGAAGCCTCAGGAAACGCCTGCGGTCTCGGTCGTCCAAATAAATCGCTCGCTTCGCGTTCCCGCGGGCGATGACGTGAAAGAGGGCCCCTGGATATTCGAGTCGGAGTGGTCTTGACATGGCAACACCGAGGCTACCTCGGTACCGCTTGCACCGATCGAAACTCTACAAACGGTAGAAAATCACGGATCACAGACCTGACCCCTTTTCTGTTATGTTTGGGCGTGTCTTCGTTGTCTGTCTCGACCGAAAACCTCAATCCCTATGACATCGCGCAGCAGCAGTTCGATGCTGCGGCCGAGTACGTCGCCGATCTTCCCGAGGGGCTCAGGCAGTGGCTCCGCGGAACGATGCGCCTGCTGAAGGTCGAGTTCCCGATCGAGTGCGACGACGGTACGGTGCGCATCTTCTCCGGCTACCGCGCGCAGCATTCGCGCGTGCGCGGCCCCGGCAAAGGCGGCATCCGCTATCACCCCGACGTCAACGCCGACGAGGTGCGCGCGCTGGCCTCGTGGATGACCTGGAAGTGCGCGGTCGCCGATATCCCCTTCGGCGGCGCGAAGGGCGGCGTGGTCTGCAACCCGAAACAACTGTCGAAGAACGAGCTCCGCAAGGTCACGCGACGCTTCATCACCGAGCTCGGCGACGCCATCGGACCACACACCGACGTCCCCGCTCCCGACGTCAACACCGACGCCGAGACGATGGCCTGGATCTACGACACGTACGACATGATGCATCCCGGCAAGAACAATCTCCCGGTGGTCACCGGAAAACCGGTCTCCATGGGAGGTTCCCTCGGGCGGAACGAAGCGACCGCGCGCGGCTGCCTCTTCGTCACCGCGCGGGCCATCGAACAGGGGACGGTCCCGGGACTCACTACCTTGAAGGGCGCGCGGGTGGTCGTGCAGGGCTTCGGCAACGCCGGATCGATCGCCGCACGGCTCTTCACCGACGCGGGAGCGAAGGTCATCGGCATCAGCGATTCGACCGGCGGCGTGACGTCCGAATCACACATCGATCCGAAAGCGGCCCTGGCACACAAGAAACAAACCCGCTCAGTGGTCGGACTCGCCGGCACGAAGAACATCACCAATGACGAGCTACTGCACCTCGACTGCGACGTCCTGATTCCGGCGGCGTTCGAGAATCAGATCCGCGCCGATAACGTGGGCGGCGTGAAGGCCCGAGTCATCGCCGAAGCGGCGAACGGGCCGACGACGCCCGCGGCGGACAAAGCGCTCTTCGAGCGCGGAATCCCGATCATCCCCGACATTCTGGCGAACTCCGGCGGCGTGACGGTCAGCTATTTCGAGTGGGTGCAGAACATCGAGAACGAGCACTGGAGCGAGGAGACGGTCAACCATCACCTCCGCGACAAGATGGAAGGGGCGACGGACGCCGTGCTGCAGATGCAGATCGAGATCCGCGACCGGAACGGCGTGAACGTCGACCTTCGCACCGCCGCGTTCGCGCTGGCCATCAAGCGCGTGGTCGGCGTGGCCCTCGTGCGCGGGATCTGGCCGTAATCACCACACTTTGCACGCTGCCGCGCCGCGCACCATCGGGTTGCCGGCCTGGCAGTTGAACGCCTTCCAGAACTCCGGCATGTTCGAGACGATCCCGTTGACGCGGTACTTGCCGGGCGAATGCGGGTTGGTGATGGCATTGGCCCGCAGGTTCTCCGGGCGTTCGTTCTCGCATGCCCACTGCGCGAAGCCGATGAAGAAGCGCTGATCGGGCGTGAAGCCGTCGATCGGCTCGAGGTGCTGGCTGGCCACCGCGTCTTTCCAGGCGATGTAGGCCAGCAGCGTCCCGCCGAGGTCGGCGACGTCTTCTCCCGACGTCAGTTTGGAGTTGATCTTGATGTCGTCGACGATCGTGTACTGCGCGTACTGATCGCGCACGCACTGCACGCGCTCTTCGAACTGCTTCTGGTCGTCCGGCGTCCACCAGTTCTTCAGATTCCCCTGGCCGTCGAACTGGCTCCCCTCGTCGTCGAAGGCGTGCGTCAGCTCGTGACCGATCGTCGAGCCGGTGTTGCCGTAGTTCGGCGCGTCGTCTTCCTTCGGATCGTACAGCGGCGGCTGCAGCACGCCGGCCGGGAAGTTGATGTCGTTCATCTGCGGGTTGTAGTAGGCGTTGACCGTGGGCGGCGTCATGCCCCACTCGCCGCGGTCGACCGGCTTGCCGATCTTGGCCAGCTCGCGCTCGGACTCGAACACCGTGGCCCGTTCGGCATTGCCGAAGAAGTCGCCGCGTTTGACCGCGAGCTTCGAATAGTCGCGCCAGCGGTCGGGATACCCGATCTTGTTGGCGACGTCGTGCAGCTTCTCGATGGCCCGCTGCTTGGTGGCGCTGGTCATCCAGTCGAGTCCCCGGATCTCGCTCTCCATCGCCGCCTCGATGCGTTTGGTCATGTCCATGGTCTTGGCCTTCGTCTCCGGAGAAAACGTGCGGCGGACGAACTCCTGGCCAAGGTCCTCGCCGAGGTAGCGGTCGACGTAGCGCACGCAACGCTTCCAGCGGGCGGGCATCGCGCCGACCCCACGCAGCGTCCGGCGAT
>DATFUW010000243.1:0-6584 GCA_035260605.1 Thermoanaerobaculia bacterium
ACCGCGCGGCCGAGCAGATGAGCCTCAGCGCGGGACGCGTCTCCGAAGGGGTGGACCTTACGGTGCGCGCGGAGCGGGTGCTGGGAAAGATCCTCGACCTGACGGCGCGCTCGACGAGCTCGATCGCCGAGATCGCGCGCGCCACCGAGGAGCAGGCGCGAGGAAGCTCGGCGGCGACCGCGGCCATCGAAGAAGTGACGAAGATGGTCCAGCAGACCGCCGCGGCGACGCAGCAGCAGTCGCAGACCTCGCGCAAGGTCGGCGAGCAGGCGTCCACGGTCCGGGACACCACGCGTCATCTCAAGCGCGCCACCTCCGAACAGCAGAGCGGCAGCCAGGCCATCGGCCGTGCCATGCAGAACATCATGGGACTCGTGCAGCGCGTGCACGAGTCAGTGGCCGTGCTGACGAGCGAGAGCGCGGCGATCGTCCGCTCCATGCACGTGATCGAGGAGGCCACGCGGGAGAGCGGCGTGAGCATCGCCGATCTGAATCAGATGGCCAACTCCCTCACGCACGAGTCGGTACTGCTGGAGCAGGAACTCGGACGCTTCACGTTGCCGCGGCCGAACGTCGGCGGCAGCCTGACCACCTCGACGATCCTCTGGCAGCAGTTGAACCTCGATCCGATCTACGTCACCGCCGCCGCGCTGGCCTATGTGTCGCGCGCGCTGCACGCCACGCTGGTGAGCTACGGCGAAGGGGCGGAGCTGGTGCCGGGGCTCGCGGAACGGTGGGAAGTGCTTGAGCACGGCCACGTTTACCGCCTGCATCTCCGCCGCGGCGTGCGTTTCCACAACGGACGGCTCTTCGAGGCACGGGACGTCCACGACACGTTCGCCCGCCTGCTCTCGCCGGAGCTGAACTCGCCGAGCAGTTGGATCGTACGCAACATCCGCGGCGCGGCCGAGGTGCTCGAAGGACGGAGCCGGCAGATCTCCGGCATCACCATCCACAACGCGCACCTGATCGACATCGCCCTGGAAGCGCCGATGGCTTTCTTCCTCTCGCTGCTGTCGATGAACGAGGCGTCGATCGTTCCGGCGGAGGAGGCGCGCGACCGCGAGCGCTTCCGCGTGCGGCCGTCAGGGGCGGGCCCGTTCCGCATCGACGAGGTCGTGGAGGGACAGCACGTCCGCCTGCGGCGCAACACGGAGTATTTCCGCCCGGGGCTGCCGCACATCGACGCGCTGACGTTCCGGCTCGACCTGCGCAGCGCGCAGGACGTGGCCGCGGCATTCGAGCGTGGCGAGCTGGACATCGCGCACGGCATCCCGGCGAAGACCGCCGCGGAGTGGCAGAAGGATCCGCGCGTCGCTCCCTACATGCTCACCACCACGCAGTTGCACACCTCGTATCTCGGGTACGACTGCTCGAGTCCGCCGTTCGACCGCGCCGAGGTGCGGCAGGCGGTGAATCAGGCCATCGACCGCGCGCGCATCAACGAGCGGATCTACGGCGGGCTCGGTGTGATCGCGCACGCGCTCCTCCCTCCCGGCCTTCTTGGCTTCGACCCGGCGCTGGACGGCACGCCGCACGATCCCGACCGCGCCCGATCGCTCATGCGCGAGGCGGGACACGCCACCGGCTTCCGCGTCGAGTACCGTACGTGGGACACCGACCAGTTCAACAACTCCGGACTGCTGGCGCTGCTGATCGAGGACCTCGCGGCGATCGGGATCGAGGTCGCCGTGACGCAGCATTCGGCCACCGAGGCGCGCGGGCCGCTGCGCAACCGGGGGCACGGCAGTCTGTTCTGCGGCAACTGGTACGCCGACTTTCCCGATCCCGACAATTTCTTCTACGTCTTCTTCCACAGCGAGTCGAGCTCCGTCCCCGGCATCAATTTTCATTCGCCGGAGCTCGACGGGCGGATCGAGGAGGCGCGCAGGAGCAGCGATCTCGAGCACCGTTCCGGCATCTACCGCTCGCTCGACGAGATGGTCGTGCGCCAGGCACCGCTCGCGCCGCTGTTCCACGAGCGGCTCTTCGTCGTCCATAAGCCCGAGGTGCGCGGGCTGCGCACCTATCTCGTCCCCCCGCCGGTCCGGTACGGAGAGCTGTGGATCGAGCCGTAGCGGAACGCGTGCGCGTGCATGTCGCGCTGATCGCCGTCGCCGTTCTTTTTTCCCTCAACTACATCGTTTCCAAGCTGGCCATGCACGCCATCGCGCCGCTGGCGTTCGCATGGCTTCGGGTGGCTGGAGCCGCGGTGGCCATGCAGATTCTCTTCCGCCAGCGCGGCGCCGCGCCGCTGGAGCGGAGCGACCGCGTGCGCATCGTGGTCTACGCGATCCTCGGCGTCGTCCTCAACCAGTCGCTGTTCCTCGGGGGGTTGTCGCTGACCAGCGCGCACGTCGCGGCGATCCTGATGACCACCATTCCTCCCTTCGCACTCGCCGCGGCGATCGCCGTGGGGCGCGAGCGGGCCACGATCGCACGCACCGGCGGGATCGCCCTGGCCCTCGCCGGCGCGCTGCTCCTTGTCGGCAGCGAGGGATTCGAAGGAGCGACCCGGTCGTTCATCGGGGATCTGCTGCTCACGGCGAATGCCTTCTGCTACGCGCTCTATCTCGTCCTCGCCAAGCCGATGATGGCACGCATCTCCGCGCGGCGGTTCATCGCCGCGATCTTCGGCGTCGGAGCACTGCTGATGATCCCCATCTGCGCTCCGGCGATGGTTCGCCAGCCGTGGCGCTCGGTCCCGGCCGGCGCCTGGATCGGGCTGCTCGTGGTGATCGCCGGGCCCACCGTCGCCGCGTATCTGCTCAACGCCTGGGCGCTCCGGTACGCCGACAGCTCGCTCGTCGCGACCTACACGTATGCCCAGCCGGTGATCACCACGGTGCTGGCCGCGGCGTTTCTCGGGGAATCGATCGGAGCGAGCGCCGTGATTGCGGCCGTCCTGATCTTCACCGGGGTGTGGCTGGCCGGAACCCGGACCGGGCGTAAACGGCAGGGCTCCCCGGCCGTCTAAAATGAGTGGCGACCATCGCAGCCCTTCCGATGACACAGGTCACCGCCTCGATCCCGACTGACGGCGAGCTGATCGCCCGCACCCTCGAGGGGGATGGCGGGGCCTTCGCCGTGCTGGTCGACCGCTTCCAGCGGAAGATCTACCGGGTGGCGCTGGCCATCGTCCGCGACGATACGGAAGCGGACACGGTGACCCAGGACACGTTCATCCAGGCCTACACGCATCTGGCGCGCTTCCAGGGGCGAGCTGAGTTCGAGACGTGGCTGACGCGGATCGCCATCAATCGCTCGCGCGATTCGCTGCGGCGCCGGCGCTTCGTCCGCCTCTTCACCACGGATGGCGACGAGGAGCGGGAAGGATGGATCGAGCCGGTCGACGAGCGCCCCGACGCCGAGCGTGAGATCATGGCCCGGCAACTGCGCGCGGCGATCGAGGCGGCCGAGAAGAAGCTCTCCGCGCAGCAGCAGGTGATCTTCCGGCTGCGCCACTATGAGGACCGTTCGCTGGAAGAGATCGCGGAACTGCTCGGCCTGCGGGGCGGGACCGTCCGGGCGCATCTGTTCCGCGCCGTTCACAAGATCCGAAAGGAACTCGAGGCACTGCGATGACCCGACACTACAGCGAAGCCGATCTGCTCGAAAGCTACTACATGACGCCGGAGCAGGCATCGCCGCTGATCGCTCACGTGAACGAATGCGGCGAGTGCCAGCAGCGCTATCAGCGCCTGGCGCACAAGCTGCGCGAAGTGAGCGCCTGCCCGACCGATAAGCCGGCGACGTTCTGGGCGCGGCAGCGGCTGATGATCCTGCGTTCGATCGAGAGCATGCGGCAGCGTCCGCGCCGCGTCACTCGCGTGGGACGCGTCGCCGCGGCGGCACTGCTCTTCTTCATCCTCGGCGGCGTGGTGGTCTACGAGACGACTCCGCGGCAGAAGTCGCCGGTCGTTTTGCAGCAGACCGCGGCGGCGCCGGCCACATCGCCGGACGATCTGCTGATCCCGCGCGACCCGTGGCAGTCGGAAGAGCTGAAGGACTTCGGCGCGGTCGTGCAGTGGCAGTCGTGGGTCGCCAAATCGAAGAGCAGCGATCAGGAGAGTTCGCTGTGATGCGCCGGATCGCGTTTGCCGCGCTCGCGCTCCTTTCCGCCGGAGGGCTCTTCGCGCAGCAGCTTCCGCCGGGGCGGTGGTGGCGGCGCCCGGAGATCGTCCAGCGGCTGAACCTCTCGGCGGAACAGCAGGACCGGCTGGAGGCGATCTTCCGCTCCGCGGCGCCCGATCTCATCGATCTGAAGGCGCAGGTCGACAAGTCGAACATCGCGTTGCGCGGCGAGCTCGATCGGACGCAGCTCGACCGCGCGGCCATCGTGCGCATCGCCGCGCAACTGAACCAGTCGCGCGGCAAGCTGTTCGAGCGCGAGCTGGGAATGCTCGTCGACATGCGCTCGGTGCTGACCGATCCGCAGTGGGAGCGCATGCGCAGCGAGCTCGAGCGTCTGCAGGAACGGCCGAGGCCGGCCAGACCGCCCCAATGAGCAGCGGGCCGGCGGGATTCGTACAATCCCTCCGTGCTCGACGTCTCTCTCGAAGGGATCTCCGCCGGAATCCTCCGCGATGTCACCGTGACCTTCCCCCGGATCGCGCACACCGCGATCACCGGACCGCCGGCGAGCGGCGCGTCGACGCTGCTCGGCGTCATCGCCGGGCGCATTCGTCCTCGAAGCGGCACGGTGCGCATCGGCGCGCACGACGTCACGCACATGCGCGGCGCACGGCGCCCGCTGCTGTACGTCACATCCCGGATCGACACGCCGCACCGCTGGTCGGTGCAGCACGTGCTGATCGCCGCGCTCCGCACCCGGAACTTCGACCGCGACGACCGCCTGCGCGAGTACCGGCTCGTGGCCGAGAAGTGGAAGCTGACCCCGATCGCACGCCGTCCGCTGCGCACGCTCTCGTCGACCGAGCAGACGATCGTGCATCTGGCGCGCATCGAGCTGCTGCGCCCGGCGATTCTCGTCGCCGACCGCCTGCTCGAGCGCGCGAATCCCTCAGTGCTCTTCGATCTGGCCGACGAGTTCTTCCGTTCCCTGCGCGTGATCGGTACGACGACCATCAGCGCCCCCGCGTCGGCCGCGGAACTCGGGCTCACCGACCGCGTGGTGGTGCTGGAGGAAGGGAGCATCGTGCAGGAGGGGCCCTGGCCCGAGGTGTACCGGCACCCGCGGAGCGCGGGAGCCGGCGGCGAGATCAACGTCATCCCGGTCACGATCCGCGGAGGAGTCGTCGAATCGCCGATCGGCTCGTGGACGCTCCCCCACCCGCTCTTCGAGGGGGCAGGAACGGCACTCGTCCGTCCCGAGGACTTCCACGTCGCGGCGCCGGGCGAGGAATCGGACCTGATCTTCGGGATCGAAGAGGCGAGCTTCCGCGAGGGACACTGGCTGGCGACGGGAATTCTTGCCGACCGGACGCTGCTCCGGGTCTGGCTCGACGGGGATTTCGCCGTGGCGAAAGGACGTCTCCTGCCGTTGCGGTTCGATCCCCAGCGGGTCACGATCCTGCAGGGAACGGTACGCCCCTTGCAGCTACCCCCTTGGTTTGGAATCAGTCTAGGATGATCGAATACAGTGGCGATTCGAGCGCGCAGAGCGCCCCTGAAGGTACGAAAGCTTCTCGTCATTGATGACGATGTGAGGCTTCTCGCCTCGTATCGCGATCTATTGATGCCCTACGGCTTCGAGGTGCTGACGGCACCCGACGGTCAGGACGCCATTCCTCTCGTCGAACGGAATCCCGACATCCAGCTCGTGATCCTCGATCTGGCCATGCCGCGCATGGACGGCCGCGAGTGGCTCCGATGGTTCCGCAGCGTGCGCAAGGAGCTGCCGGTCATCGTCATTACCGCCTACAAGCTCGATCCGGACGATGCGGAGCTCAAACCGGCGGTCGTGCTGGAGAAGCCGTTCCACGTCGCCGAGCTGCTCGATCTCGTCGGACTGTTCTGCGGATTGAGCTGGCCGATTCCGGCACAGGCCTGACGCCCGGCAGCAAGAGCGGCGTCACTCCTTCGCGGCCTGCATGAAGGCGCACGATTCGACCGACTGCAGATCGAGCTGCAGCGAGGCCATGCTCTCGTTGATCTCGATCCGGAAGGGGATGCGGCGGTCGTCTTCCGAGACCCATACGCGCACGCCGCCCGGCCATTTGTGTTTGCCGCCGCCGGGAGCGTCGACGATCTCGAACCCCAGCGCGTTGACTTTCTTGTCGTCGATGGTGAACGTGCGGCGGTCGATCGGGCGGAAGACGACGGGATACCACTTCCCGTCGGAGTAGATGCGCGTGACGATCGGCGCGTGGATCGTGGTGGCGTTCTGCCGGAGATAAAAGATCGCCGTCAGGATGTCGCGCAACTCGTCGGACGGCAGCGGCTCGGTCTTGTCCCACTGCTTGTCGGGCGTCTCCTTGTGGATGTGCGCGATCCGCTTGAGGTAATCGAATACCGTGCGCTCCTTGCGCGACTTGTTGCGCCAGGCGTAGCCGTGGTACGTCACGAGGGTCCTCGCGCCGGCAGCGTCCATCTGCGACTGATAGACATAGAACCCGACCTTC
>DATFUW010000244.1:0-8415 GCA_035260605.1 Thermoanaerobaculia bacterium
GCGCGTCGGGCATGCCGTCGGCGTCCATGAAGCCGTGCCCATGGAGGAAACTGCGCGCCGGTGCGAGATAGGTGGCCGAGTCGGGATAGGTGAAGTCGCCGTTGCTGGAGATCAGGTACGCGGCGTTCGCCAGCAGCGCCACGCCGAGCACGATGGCCAGATCGATGCGGTCGCGGCGCATCAGGATCGGAGGAGGCTGTCGAGCTCCTCGGGGCGCGCGGAACGGATGCGCGCATCCTCGAGACTGATCAGCCCCTGGCGGACCAGGCGGGACAACGAGTCTTCGATGGAGATCATCCCCGCCCGCTTTCCGAGCGTAATCTCGCTGATCAGGTTCTGCAGCCGCTCATTGCGGATGTGATTGCGCACCGCGTGCGTCGCCAGGAGGACTTCGACCGCGACGCAGCGCCCTTTTCCGTCGGAGCGCGGGACGAGCTGCTGCACGACGACGGCGTTGAGGCTCAAGGCGAGCTGCTGCCGGATCTGCGTCTGCTGTGCCGCAGGAAAGACGTCGATGATCCGATGGATCGCCTGCGCAGCGTCGCTGGTGTGCAGCGTGGAGAGGATCAGGTGTCCCGTCTCCGCGGCCGTCAGTGCCGTGGCCATCGTCTCCAGATCGCGCATCTCGCCGACGAGGATGACGTCGGGGTCCTGACGGAGTCCGGCGCGAAGGGCCGCCGCGAACGACGGCGCGTCCCGCCCGATTTCCACCTGCTCGATGACCGAGCGGACGTTGCGGTGCTCGTATTCGATCGGATCCTCGATTGTCAGGATGTGGCGCGAATCGTTCCGATTCAGCTCGCCGACCATCGCGGCGAGCGTCGTCGTCTTCCCCGCCCCCGTCGGCCCGCAGACGAGCACCAGTCCCCGCGTCGGCTTCACCAGCTCCGCCAGCGTGCCGGGAAGGTTGAGCTCCGCGAGTGTGGGGATGGTGTTCGGCAGCGCGCGGATCGCGGCGGCGAGCGTGGCGCGCTGCCGGTGGATGTTGACTCGAAAGCGCGAGAGGCGGGCCTCGTCCGGTGCTTTCGGCAGCCGCACGGAGAAATCGACGCACCCGTCGGCGTCCATCCGTTCGAGCACCCGCGGCGTCAGAAATGCGCCGAGGAGGCCGTGAACCTCTTCCAGCGAGAGGGGAGCGCGGTCGGCGGCCGCGAGCCGTCCGCTCAGCCGGAAGATCGGCGGCGCGCCGGCGAGGATCAGCAGGTCGCTCGCGTTGCGCCGCAACATCTCGTTCAACAGCGTCTCCAGCGGATTGCCGCTCGGAATCTGCACCGGCGGCCATGTCTCGTTGCCGCCGTCCCGGTTCAGCTCCTTCACCAGTTCATCGAGCTGCGGATCCCGGATCAGCTTGGACATGGCTAATGCTGCCACATCTGCAACCGTTCCGTTGCAGCCGCGGGGTTTTTTCGTCACCGGTTCCGGGTCGAACTTGTTGAGGGAGGACATCATGTTCGAGACAGCCCGGGTCCATACCGCGCAACGTCACATCGGAATCCTCACCGTCTCCGCGTTCGCGCACGTGGCGATCGTCGCCGCCGTTATCGCAGCGAGCGTGGCCTCGACGCGTCTTCCGGTCGATCCGCCGCGCCAGATGATGCCGCTGGTCGTCGCGCCGCCGCTTCCACTCGCCGCCGGATCGCCCGCGCCCGTCCACCCGAAGCCGAAGCCCGCGCCCGTGCACGCCGCGCCGCGGACTCCGGTGGTCGTGACCACGCCGCAGTCGATCCCCGACCACATCGTCCCGCCGTTGCCCGCAACCCCGGCCCCGGTCGAGGACACGATCTCCACTTCCACTTCCGAAGGAGTGCGCGACGGTGTGCCGGGCGGACTGCCGCCGGAGCTCGCCACCGCGCCGCCGCCCTCTCCCGACGCCGCGGGGCCGCTGCGGGTCGTCGGCGATGTGAAGGCGCCGGTCGTCATTCGGCGCGTCGAGCCGGTCTATCCACGCGTGGCGCTTTTCGCGCACATGAACGGATGGGTGAACGTCGAATGCATCATCGACCGCAGCGGGCACGTCCGTGACGTGCAGGTCATCGGCAGCAGTTTTCCGGCGTTCGAGCAGTCGGCGGTCGCGGCCGTGCAGCAATGGGTCTTCTCGCCGGGGACGCTGAACGGGCGGCCGGTCGACACGATTTTCGATCTGCGCGTGCGGTTCGAGGTGCGGTGAACCGGCCCGGTACGCCTGCCCGGAGCCGAGACCGGGATGAGCGAGGGCGACGCGGTCAGGCCTCCGGCATCGCTTCCTCCGCCGGGCGGCCGATCGACGTCAAATAGGTCACGCCGATCACGCCGCTGATGGTCAACGCGCTTCCGAGGGCGGCGAGCGGGGTGACCACCTCGGCGAGGAAGACCGCGCCGAGCGTGATGGAGATCAGCACCGCGAGCTGCGAGATCACGCCGACGGTGACCGCATCCAGCCAGCGGAGGCTGAAGGTCAGCATCAGTTGCGCTCCCATGGCGAACAGCGACGTCGCCGCCAGCGCGAACCACTCGTTTCCCATCGGCGTCTTCCACGCCTGAAGGGCGAGCGGCGCGCTGACCAGCGTGCCGAACAGGCAGAAGCTCGCGTAGATCGACCATGAATTTTCTCCGCGGCGCGCCGCGCGCATGGCGGTCACGGCGGCGCCGGACGCGACGCCGGAACAGAGTCCGACGATCTCCCACATGCTGAATCCGAATGCTCCGGTGCGCACGACGAGAAACACGCCGCTCAGCGCGACGGCCACCGGGACGATCACCCGGCTGCTGAATCGCTCTCCGATGAACAGCATGGAAAACGTTCCGCTCCAGATCGGCGAGGTGTAGTTCAGCAGCGTGGCCACGCCCGCGGTGGTGTGCTGGATGGCCAGGAAATACAGCGTGGTGGCCACGCCGCCGAAGAATCCACGGTAGAGAAGCAGATCGACCCGCTGGAACTGCAGCGCGGCGCGGCGGTAGCGCGCGATCAGAATGACCGGAATCAGCCCGGCGCTCATGCGGAACATCACCACCTCGGGGCCCGAGAGCCGCAGCGAGGCGATCTTGGCGAAGAACGCCATGAAGCCGAACATCGTCGCTCCGGCGGTCATCGTCAGCAGCGCGCGATGTTTCGGGTTTTTTGTTAGTGTCACCCGCAGGAGAGCGTAGCAGATGGCTTTTCAGCATCGAGGTGCCAGTCGTCACGACGCCCCGGCGATCGTCGAGTTCCAGCTCGCCATGGCCCGCGAGACGGAGAACGTCACGCTCGACCGCGAGGTCTGCACCCGCGGCGTCGACGCCGTGTTCGACGATCCGTCTCGCGGCCGCTACTTCGTCACCGAGGCGGACGGGCAGGTCGTCGCCTCGCTGCTCATCACCTACGAGTGGAGCGATTGGCGCGACGGCGTGGTGTGGTGGATCCAGAGCGTCTACGTTCGCCCGGAGGTGCGCCGGCACGGCGTCTACGCCGGTCTGTACGAGCACGTGAAAGCGCTCGCTGCGAGCGATCCCCGGGTTTGCGGAATCCGCCTGTACGTCGATCGCACCAACACGCGCGCGCAGGAGGTGTATCGAAGGCTGGGCATGAACGGGGAACACTATCTGGTCTTCGAGTGGATGAAGGCCTGACGCGGCCGGGGTCCCCTCCACCGAACCTTCGCCAGGTCCACCCTCCCTTTCCCGTCAAACTCCACCCCCTCGGCCTCGAGCAGCAGCCGCTGCAGTTCCCCCCAGTCCGAGCCCGTGCGGGCGCTGATCGTTCCTTTGGCGTTAATCACCCGATGCCACGGCAGGCCGCTGGCCGGCGGGAGTGCGTGCAGGGCGTAGCCGACCTGCCGTGCGTGGCCTTCCAGGCCTGCGAGCTCGGCAATCTGACCGTAGGTCGCCACCCGGCCGCGGGGAATGCGCCGGACCAGGGCGTAGATTTTCTGATACAGACGGGAAGTCACTGCACAAGTTCCTGGGCAATTCCGCTACAATCAGGAGTCCCTTTATGCCACGAGCATTCGCAACCGCACAGATTTCGTTCGGCCTGGTGTCGATCCCGGTCCGCCTTTTCACGGCGACCGAGGCGAGCGAGAAGATCAGCTTCAACATGTTGCACAAGGACTGCGGCAGCCGCATCCAGCAGCAGCTCTATTGTCCGAAGGACGAACGGACCATCGGCCGCGACGAGACGGTGAAGGGATACGAATTCTCGCGCGGCCAGTACGTCACGTTTTCCGAGGAGGAGCTGAAGACCCTCGAGGAGAAGGCGACGCAGACGATCGAGATCAGCGAGTTCCTGCCGCGCGAGGCAATCGATCCGATCTACTTCCAGAAGGCGAACTACATTGCGCCGGACAAGGGCGGCGCGCGCGCCTATGCCCTGCTGTCGAAGGCGCTCGGGGAGACCGGGCGCTGGGCGCTGGCGAAATACGCCGCGCGCGGCAAGCAGTATCTGGTCGTCCTCCGCCCGTTCGAAAACGGGATCGTGATGCAACAGCTCTTCTACCCGAACGAGATCCGTTCGATGGGCGAGCTGGACCTCGGCGACGCGGTGGTCAAGGACAGCGAGCTGAAGATGGCCGTGCAGCTCGCGGAGATGGGCGCCTCGGAGGAGTTCCATCCCGAGGAGTATCGCGACGAAGTCGCCGAGCGCGTCCGGGCGACCATCCAGAAGAAGATCGAAGGGGAAGAGATCACTTCGATGGAGGCCGAGCAGCCGCGCGCGCAGGTCATCGATCTGATGGAAGCACTGAAGGCCAGCCTCGAGTCACCGCGCAAATCGACGCGCATGGCCATCAAGTCGGAGAGCAAGCGCAAGCCGGCGAAGGCCGCTCCGGCGAAAGCCGCCGCCGCCCGTTCCCGCGCGAAGTAATCGAGTGCGCGGAAGCCGGCTGAGAGTCGGCGCCGCATTCGTCATAAAATTGGCCATGTCCTATACGGTGCGCGAAGTGTCGGCGATGCTCGGCATCTCGCCCGCGCAGATCCGCTCCTTCGCCAGTCAGGGGTTTCTCGATCCCGAACGCGGGCCGCGCGGCGAGCTGCGCTTCGGCTTCCACGATCTCGTGATCCTCCGCACGGCCGGCGAGCTGTCCGCCGCGCACGTGCCGCAGCGCAAGGTGCAGCGCGTCCTGCGCCGTCTGCGGGAGCAGTTGCCGGCAGGGGAGTCGCTCAGCGGGATGCGCATCGCCGCCGACGGCGAACGGCTGGTGGTCAGCGACGGCGCCGCGGTCTGGAACCCCGAATCGGGACAGGTCGTCTTCGATTTCGACGCGTCCGATATGCCGGCGCCGATCGCGGCGCGCGAAGCGGAGACCGGCGACCTCTACGACGTGGCCTGCGGGATCGAGTCCTCCGCTCCGGATCAGGCGCGCCGCGTCTACGAGCGGCTGCTGCGGATCGACCCCGATCATGCCGACGCGCACGTAAACCTCGGGCGCCTGCTCCACGAGGACGGCGGGCCCGCCCCCGCCGCGGATCATTACCGCCGCGCCCTGGAGATCGATCCCCAGCACGAGATCGCCGCGTTCAATCTCGGCGTGGCCCTCGAGGACCTCGGCCGTTTCCGCGAAGCCATCGAGGCCTATCAGCGCGCGCTCGAGCTCGACCCGCAGAACGCCGACGCGCATTTCAATCTGGCCGGCGTCTACGAACGGCATGGAGACAAGAGCGCCGCCCTGCGCCATCTGAAGATGTATCGTAAGCTGACGGTCAACGGCTGACGACGATGAGTGACGCGCTCAAGGCATCGCTTTCCACGCCGGTCGCCCTCCCCCAGGCCGCCGAGGTGACCTCCACGGCCGCGCCGATGCCGCCGCCGAGCGAACGCCTCGTGGCCCTCGACGTCTTCCGCGGACTGACGATCGCCGGAATGCTCCTGGTCAACGATCCCGGAACGTGGAGCGCGATCTATCCGCCGCTCGATCACGCGCCGTGGAGCGGCTGGACGCTGACCGATCTCATCTTTCCGTTCTTCCTCTTCATCGTCGGGATCACCACGCACCTCTCGCTCCGCAAGCGCAGACACGAGGAGATGGTCCCGAAGATCCTTCGCCGCGGACTGATGATCGTCCTCGTCGGACTGCTGCTGAACTGGTTTCCCTTCTTCTGGTGGGGGCACATTCAGGGCGTCCCCGATCCCACGTTCTGGCAGCGGGTCGTGCACCGGTTGCAGAACCTCCGATTCTCCGGCGTGCTGCAGCGGATCGGAGTGGCGTACATGATCGCGGCGCTCATCTCGCTCCGCACCACGCGCCGGCAGATGATCACCGTCATCGCCGCGGTGCTCCTCGGGTACTGGGTGGTGGTCATGTTCGTGCCGGTCCCCGGCACCGGCATGATTGGCGCGCAGGTCTTCGATCAACCGGCGAAGACGCTCGAGGCCTGGGTCGATCAGCACGTTCTGGGCATGAACCACATCTGGGCGCAGAGCAAGGACTGGGATCCCGAGGGAGTGCTGTCGACGATTCCCGCGGTCTGCACGGCGCTGCTCGGCATCCTCGCCGGGCAGTGGATCGCCGACAAACGGCGCTCGCTGATGGAGCGCATCGCCGGGCTGTTCGCCGCCGGCTCGCTGGCCATGGTCGCCGGATCGCTCTGGAGCTGGGTCTTTCCCATCAACAAGAACCTCTGGACGAGCAGCTACGTCGTCTTCTGCGCGGGCTTCGCGTGCGTGACGCTGGCCACGTGCATCTGGCTCGTCGACGTGCAGCACGTGACCGGCTGGACGAAGCCCTTCGTCGTCTACGGCGTCAATCCGCTCATCGCCTTCGCCGGATCGGGGCTGATGGCGCGCACGATCTACTCGCTGTGGCACGTCTCCGTCGGCGGCAAATCGATGTCCATCCAGCAGGCGAGCTATCAGCTCGGGTTCGCGCCGTTCTTCCCGCCGAAGATGGCCTCGCTGCTGTGGGGCCTCTGTTTCGTCCTCTTCTGGTTCGGGATCCTGAGCATCCTCTACCGGCGCCGGATCATCATCAAGGTGTAAACGGCGGGGAACGGGACGCCGTCCATTCGGCATGCGGAGAATCGTCCTCGTCGCCTTCGCCCTGACCATCGGTGCGTCTTCCGCGTGGGCGGACGCCGTGACCATCGATATCACCGCGCAGCAGTTCTCGTTCAGCCCGTCGACATTCACCGTCAATCAGGGAGACGTGGTCACGATCAACGTCACGGTCAGCAGCTCCGACGGCTCGTCGGCGGGCCATGGCCTGCTGATGGAGACGTACGTCGAGCCGGGCATCAACGTTCCGCGGGGCACGACGAAGACGGTGACGTTCACGGCGACGACGCCCGGATCCTTCGCCTTCGTCTGCACGCGGCCGACCTGCGGGGCCGGCCACTCGAACATGTTCGGGCAGATGGTGGTCAACGCCGCGTCGAGCCCCTCGATCTCGACGATCGATCCCCCGAGCGCCTCGACCGCGGGCGGCACGCCGATCGTGATCACCGGAACGGGGTTTCGCAGCGGCGCCGGCGTGGCCTTCGGCGGGGTTCCCGCGCCGGACGTGGTCGTCGACAGCTCGACCTCGATCACCGCCTTGACGCCGCTCGGCCCGGCGAACGAGGAAGCGGGCCTGCCGCGCGACGTCACGGTGACCAATCCCGACGGGACCACGGCGACGCTCTCGCGCGCCTTCACCTGGTTCGTTCCGCCGTTGTCGATCCTCTCGGTCGCTCCGTCGAGCGGGCTCGCGGGAGGAGGGACGGTGGTCACGATCACCGGCACCGGATTCACCACGGCGGTGAACACCTCGGTGAAGTTCGGCGATGTCCCGGCGACCGGAGTCCGCGTCGTCGATGCCGTCACGCTGCAGGCCACCGCTCCCGCGCACGCGCCGGGATCGGTCGATGTCGCGGTGGCCATGGGCAGCAGTACCGCGGTCGCGTCCGGCGCGTTCCACTATGCGGCGGTGATCCCGCGCCGCCGCGCGGCGCGCCACTCTAGCGCGAGACCGGTGCGGCCGGCGGCAAGGTCGTCGCCAGCGTGGCAGGTTCCTGCGGAATGAAGAACAGCTCGTTCCTGCGCACGAACGCGTTGCGAAGCAGGAACACATAGGGACGCTGGCTGCGGTAGACCATCAGCAGCTTCGTCTTCTTCTGCTGCACGGCCGGCGAGAGCGTGTACGTCTCCCATGAATAGGTGCGCATGCGGAGTGGCGGGAGCAGCGCGCGCGCCGGCGTGTTCACAAGGGCCGTCGGGATCCGGCTGGTGTGAATGAGATAGCCGAGGCGCTGCGGATGGCAGCTCGTTCCCGCGAGTGCCCGGTCGACGAGCTCCGCCGTCGCCGCATGATCGGGGTGCTGATCGAACGGCACGGGAGCGATGACCTGAGTCGGATTCACGGTCCGGATGACGTGTCGCAGATCGCTCAGAAGACTCTCCAGGTTGTACTCGGAGCCGGGGGAGAGCGCATCGCCGTAGGGGACGGTCTCGAAATGCGTCCCGCGCGAACGGACGACCGCCGCCGGATG
>DATFUW010000245.1:0-4572 GCA_035260605.1 Thermoanaerobaculia bacterium
CGTCGATATGCGCCTCTCGGCGGCGGCCCCCGATGGCGGCGCGCTGGCCGGCTGCACGGCCGTAGTCGATGTGGACGGCAGGAAGACGGCGGTGCCGATCAACGCCGATGGACGCGGAGCGTTCGTCCTGAGCCGGCAGGGCATCCGGCACAATGTCGGCAGCGACATCTACCGCTTCACCGTCACGTTCCGCTGGCCGGGCGGCGGGCCGGTCACGCGCGCGGTGCTGATCCGGTCCGTCTGAGCGGATCAACGGTCAGACTTCCGGCTCCGCGCCGGTGAGCTGCCGGTAGGCGGCGATGTACTTCTCGCGCGTCTTGGCCACGACGTCGGGCGGCAGTTCGGGAGCGGGAGAGTTCTTGTCCCAGCCGGTCGATTCCAGCCAGTCGCGGACGAACTGCTTGTCGAACGACGGCGGGTTCTTTCCGACCTTGTATTCGCCGGCCGGCCAGAAACGGGAGGAATCCGGCGTGAGCGCCTCGTCGATCCAGACGACGCGTCCCTCGTATAGGCCGAACTCGAACTTCGTGTCGGCGATGATGATGCCGCGCGTCAGCGCGAACTCCGCCGCCGACTTGTAGAGCCGCAGCGTCAGATCGCGGAGCTGCGCGGCGAGGTCGCTGCCGACCGTCTCGGCCATCCGTTCGAAGGAGATGTTCTCGTCATGGCCGGTCTCGGCCTTCGTCGCCGGCGTGAAGATCGGCTCGCGCAGCTTGCTCGCGGTCTGCAGGCCGGGCTCGAGTCGGATGCCGCAGACCGTTCCCGACTTCTGATATTCCTTCAGCCCCGATCCGACGAGATATCCGCGCGCCACGCATTCGATGGGAATCACGGCGCACTTCCGCACCAGCACGCTGCGCCCGCGCAGCTCGGGATGCGCGCGCACCTCGGAGGGGAAGCGCGCGAAGTCGCTCTCCAGCAGGTGGTTCTCGACGTCGGAGAAATGCGCGAACCAGAAGTTCGAGATCTGGTTCAGCACTTTCCCCTTGTCGGGGATCCCCGGCGAGAGGACGACGTCGAACGCCGAGATGCGGTCCGTGGCGACGAAGAGGAACGACTCGCCGAGGTCGTAGACATCGCGGACCTTTCCTCGGCGAGCCAGCGGAAGGGGAAGCGAAGTTTCGATCAGCGCGCCGGCCATGGGCGCGCATTGTACCTATCGCGCAGCCGTCTTCAAGGTCGCCGTGCCGAGGCGCACCGCCCCGTCGCGGACGCGCCGCGCCGTGCTGATGTCGATCTTCTTCCCGATCTGCGCCGCTTGCCCCCCCTGCTTGAAGAGCACGCTCGGGCTGGCGAGCAGGACCGGTGACTGATACTTCGGATCGCCGGAGAGGTCGTCGGCCACGGAAACGTAAGGGAAGACGACGGCGGAGTTGTTCGGATCGTTCGCCAGCGGATCATCGATGAAGAACTCGATCGCGCCGGCATCGACCTCCACCGGCAGGCGCTGCTGGAAATGGGCGAGGGGCGGGATTCCCATGGGAATGTTGCTCTGCACGATGTTTCCGTCGGCGTCGTAGACCGTCACGCGCATCGTCACGTCCGCCCGCCCGAGGTTGACGGCGCCGATGTTCGCGCGCCATCCCTGCGCCGCGAGGTTGCGCACACCGTGCGCGATGGCGCTGATGCCATCGGTCGCGTAGTCCTGCAGGCCGGTCCAGATGCCGGGGATCGTCTGCCCGTACGTTCCGCTGCGCGCGTCGTTGTAGGTGTCGCTGGTGACCAGAAATGAGCGCGAGATCACATCGTCCGGCACGCCGGGGTTGTCCTCCGGGAACGTGGCCACGAGCAGCGCGCCGGTGAGGTTCGTGCGCTTGTAGAGATCCTGGATGATATCGTCGGAAAGCGCGGTGGCGTTCGCCGGAACGTCGACGTTTTTGGTCAGCGCCTGTGTCCCGCCGGTCGGCACCAGCGTGATGCTGACGTTCAGATCGTAGCTCTGCGGGTTGAAGAGGCTGAACTGCGTTTTCCAGTGCGTCCCGAAATCGCCCGGTGTGTTGGCGGCCGCCGGGATGATGTAGGTGTCGTTGACCTGCGCGAACGCAGCGGGGAGTGCGAGAAGGGCGAGCAGGATCCCGATTCTGAAGGCTCTCATGCTGCCTTCATGGAGCAGCCGATATGCCAGAGTGCGCTGAGGAGAGCGCACGCACATCGCCATGTGCATGGCCCCTGGGGATGACAGCGTGACGCTTCAGGGGGTCACGATGGCTCGTTTTCTACACTGAGGAGAAAATCACGGATCACAGACCTGACCCCTCTTTGTAGTCGCGGCGCTGGGCGCCGATGTAGATCTGGCGGGGGCGGGCGATCTTCTGGTCGGGATCCGTGAGCATCTCCTGCCACTGCGAGAGCCAGCCGGAGACGCGCGGGATGGCGAAGAGCACGGGGAACATGTCCATCGGGAACTTCATCGCCTGGTAAATCAGCCCGGAGTAGAAGTCGACGTTCGGATAGAGCTTGCGCTTGACGAAGTAGTCGTCTTCCAGGGCGATCCGTTCCAGCTCGAGGGCCAGGTCGAGCAGCGGGTTCTTTCCCGTCACCTCGAACACTTCGTAGGCCACGTTCTTGATGATCCGGGCGCGCGGATCGTAGTTCTTGTACACGCGGTGACCGAATCCCATGAGCCGCACGCCCTCGCCCGACTTGACCTTCTTGATGAACGCGGGGACGTTCTGCCTCGATCCGATCTCGGTGAGCATGCGGATCACTTCCTCGTTCGCGCCGCCGTGGAGCGGGCCATAGAGCGCCGCGGCGGCCGCGGCCACGGCCGAATATGGATCGACGTGCGAGCTGCCGACGGCGCGCATGGCGCTCGTCGAGCAGTTCTGCTCGTGATCGGCATGCAGGATGAAGAGCACATCGAGGGCGCGCTCCAGCGCGGGGTTTGGCGTGTACTTCACCTCGGTCGTCTTGAACATCATGTTCAGGAAGTTGCCGGAGTACGAGAGATCGTTGTCCGGATAGGCGTACGGCTGGCCCATCATGTGCCGGTAGCCGAATGCGGCGATGGTGATCATCTTCGCAACGAGGCGGACGATCTGCTTCTGCCGGCACTCCGGGTCGGCGATGTCCTTCGCTTCCGGATAGAACGTTCCGAGCGCGGCGACCGTGGCGATGAGTTTGCCCATGGGATGCGCGTTGTAGCGGAAGGCATCGAGGAGCGACTTCAGGTTCTCGTTGATGAAGGTGTGATAGGTGACGTCGTACTTCCACTGCGCGAGCTGCTCTTTGTTCGGCAGCTCGCCGTTGAGCAGCAGCCAGGCGGTCTCCAGGTAGGTCGATTTCTCGGCGAGCTGTTCGATCGGATATCCGCGGTACTCGAGGATCCCCTTGTCGCCGTCGATGAATGTGATCGCGCTGCGGCAGGCGGCGGTGTTCATGAAGGCCGGGTCGTAGGTCATCATCCCGAACTCGTCGGGCTGGACTTTGATCTGGCGCAGATCGGTGGCGCGGACGGTGCCCTCGGTGATCGGCACCTCGTAGTTCTTTCCCGTTCTGTTATCGACGATCGTCAGCGTTTCCTTCGCCACCGCATTCCCTCCGGTTCCATGGGCGCTAAATCTATCACGCTGGTTGACGCGCCAGCGCCACGATGGCCGCGGTTTCCGCGCGCAGGCGGCGCGGTCCGAGGCGCTCGAACCGAGCGTTCGAATTGCGCGCCAGCACGATCTCGCGCTCGCTCCATCCGCCTTCCGGACCAATGAAGAGCGTCGTCGGGGCGGGGGATTCGCCCGTGTCCGGTTCGACGTCGGCATCGAAGACGATCTTCGTTCCGGGGCGGGCGATCACCGCTTCGAAGTCCGCCGGCGGTTCGATCGGAGGGATCCGTGAGCGGCCCGACTGCTTGACCGCTTCGAAAACGATCTTTTCCCACCGTGCCGTCTTCCCCTTCCAGCGCTCCGGCCGCACCTCCGTCCGCTCGGTGCGGAGCGGGACGATCGACGCCGCGCCGAGCTCGGTGACCTTCTGCAGCACGAACTCGAAGCGGTCGAGCTGAATGATGGCCATGGCCAGATGCACCGCCCCCTTCCGCTCGCGGTCCGGCGCGCGCCCGACGATGTGCAGCGCGTCTTCGGATTCGAAGCGTGCGAGCCAGTTTGCGCCGCGGCCGTCGAAGAGCTCGACCGCTTCGCTTGCACGCAGCCGCAGCACGCGGGCGTGATGGCGCTCGTCGCCCTGCAGGGCCACGGTGGCCCCTTCGACGAGATCCTGTTCGAAGAAGAAGCGGTGGTTCATGCGAGCTCCGGCACCTGGTCGCGGATCGACGGCAGCAGGAAGAGGACCGGAATTCCGAGAAGCACCGTGATCCAGAAGTAGACGGTGTATCCCGCGTACTGCGCGATGTAGCCGCTCGCCGCTCCCATCAGCGTGCCGGTCAGTCCGAATGCCGCCGAGAGAAGAGCATATTCGGTGGCGGCGCGCTCGCGGTCGCAGATCGACATGAGGAAGGCGAGGAAGGCTGCGATGCCGACTCCGTAACCGAGGTTCTCGACGACGGCCGCGGCGTAGATGGCCCAGCGTCCGGCGTGGAAGGTGGCCACGAGCGCGTAGCCGGCGTTCGAGGAGATCTGA
>DATFUW010000246.1:0-2321 GCA_035260605.1 Thermoanaerobaculia bacterium
GCTCGAACTGGCTGCGCCGCGGCTGTGCTGCGGCGCGGCAGTGCACGCACGACAGATCGCAGGCCCGTGTGTTTTCCCAGATGATGACGAAGGGTTTGGCATTGAAATCGATCATGAAAGCCCCACTTGCCGTGCCCAGTCGCGGTACCCGTCCGGCGAAATCTCCGAAGGTTTGATCTCCGCACGCCCGCCCCAGTAGACGTTGCTGTAGCTGCAGCCGATGCCGATCGAATCCAGGTGGGCGTCGATGGCCGCCTTGTGCGCCATCACTTCGTCCTTCGACTCGCCGTGCGCCACGGCCATGATGTTGACGTTGTTCAGCTCCGGTCCTGCCTCGCGCCAGTAGCAGTGCGTGAGGATGGCGAAGCGTCCGATCTGCCGTCCGGCCTCGATCTCCTTTCCGGGAGTCACCGCCCAGTGAAAGAGTCCGTTGAAGCTCGAGAGACGTTCCTCTCCGGCCACCGGTTTGGCGTGCTCGAGGAAAGTCGAGAAGCGCCCGATGACACCGCGCCGGTCGAGGTTCTCGGCCACGGTGAAGAAGTCGTCGATCGGGATCCCAGCGACGGCGGCGCGCCGCTCCCACATGCGATCGCCGATCTCGTCCGCGGCGAAGTCGCGCTTCAGCGCCACGAGCACCTCCCAGTCGCGATCCGAAAGGCCGACGATCGCCGGCTCCATCGATTCGGCCGGCTCCGGCGACATCTCGCCGGGCCGCATCCCCTTCCGGCGCATGTGCCCCACGCCGAGGACGAAGGCGCGCAGTGCCGGCATGATGCGGTACTTCTCGGCTCCGATGGAGCGGCGCAGAAAGTCGCAGTGTTTCTCGATCGAGAACCCCGACGGCACCTTGAGCGTGGTCCACAGACGCCAGTCGGTCTCGCCGGTCTCGCTGTTGCGGATCACCACGTGCCCGCTGAACGGATCGCGGCCGGCGATGAATCGGAATGCATTGTCCAGACGAGAGTCGTCGATCTTCCAGGCCACCAGCGCCCCCTGCGCCAGGTTCGTGGCCAGCAGCGTCTGCCGAACGCGGCGCACCGTTCCGGCGCGCAGCATCGCCCGGATGCGCTCGGTGACCACCGAGCGATGGACGTCGGCGCGGCGCGCGATCTCACCGATGGGATCGCGCACGAAACCGCGGATCCGGTCCTCGGAGACCTCGAGGATCTGCCGGTTGATCGGATCGCGCGGCGAGACCGACACCTCGGATTCCAGGATCGCCGTCACGCCACCACCTCCGCCGCAACCTCCGAGATCTCCGAGTCGAGCAGATAGCAGCCGGGGTCCGACTGCCAGTAGTCGCCGGTGGCCGCTTCGGCGCGCGCCCGGAAGTTCCCGTTGCACATCGACAGCCAGCGGCAGTGCGCGCAGCGCCCCTGCAGCAGCTCCTTGCGGCGGCGGAGGCCGTCGAGCAGTTCGATGCGCGAGTCTTTCCAGATCTCGGAGAACGGCCGCTCGCGGATCGATCCCAGCGTGTGATCGGAGGTGAACTGGTCGGGGTGCACCAGGCCGAAGCTGTCGATGGCCCCGATGGCCACGCCGGAGCGGTTGCCGCCGTTGTTCTTCATCAGCGACATCGCATATTCCGCGCGCGTCGGATTGCGCTCCAGCAGACGGAGGTAGATGAACGGGGCGTCGGCGTGGTTGTCGACCGTCATGACCTCGATCTCGCGGTCGCGCTCGTTCCACGATTCGACCTGCTCGATCAGCCGGCTCATCATGGCCCGCTTCTGCGGCGTGGTCAGATCGATGCCCGCCAGATACGAGCCCCGCCCGGAGTAGACCAGGTGATAGAGGCACAGCCGGCCGATGCCCTCGGTCTCGACCAGGTGAAAGACCTCGCCGAGATCTTCGAGATTCTGCTGCGTCACGGTGAAGCGCGCGCCGACGCGGATCCCCGCGGCTCGTGCGTTGCGAATCCCGCGCAGCGCGTCGCGATACGCCCCCACCCGGCCGCGGAACTGATCGTGCCGCGCTTCGGAGCCGTCCACGCTGATGCCGACGTACGTCACGCCGATGCGCGCGATCCGCTCGGCCTTCTTCTCGTCGATCAGCGTCCCGTTCGTAGAGAACGTCACCCGCACGCCCAGCGACGTGGCGTATTCGGCCAGATCGAGGATGTCCGGACGGACCAGCGGCTCACCACCGGAAATCAGCAGCGCCGGAACGTTGAAACGCGCCAGATCCTCGATCATGGTGCGCGCTTCTTCAGTCGTCAGCTCGCCCGGAAAGTGCTTGATGGCCGCATTGGCGTAGCAATGCATGCATTCGAGGTTGCAGGTCTTGGTGGCATTCCAGACCACCACCGGACCTGATCCGGG
>DATFUW010000247.1:0-3903 GCA_035260605.1 Thermoanaerobaculia bacterium
GGTCATCTTCATGTTGTTCTGGTTGACGGCTTCCTCGACCGTCGGCGCCGTCGTCTGCACCCCGGCCGTGAAGCTGAATCGGTCGGGAGCCACCGTCGCGTGGCCCGTCCCGCTGACGCTGATGGTCTCGGGCGGGGCGGCCTCATGCGGGGGCATCATTGGGCCCTGCGCGGCCAGCGGAGTGGCGATCAGAGCGATCAAGAGAAATCTTTTCATACAACCTCCTGGTTCAGCGGATGATAGCGCGCTGTAAAATGCAGACTCCGTTGCGCGCCGCAGCCCGCTTTCCGAGGATTCATGGCAGATCCAAATGACAAAGTGGCTGGTCAGCCGCCGGGACGGTATTACGTCGACTCCAACTGCATCGATTGCGATCTCTGCCGGGAGACCGCGCCCGTCAACTTCGCGCGGAACGACGAGGCCGGGTACTCCTACGTGACGAAACAACCCGAAACCGACGAGGAAGAGACGCTCTGCAAAGACGCGATGGATAACTGCCCCGTCGAAGCGATCGGCAACGACGGCTAGGAGTCTGCGCGAGGGATGGGGTCAGGTCTTGGATTTGGTATTTTCCACAGGGTGTAGCAAATACCAAATTCAAGACCTGACCCCATCCGCCGCCGCGGTTCTCAGTGCGTCTTGCTGTCGACGCTGACCTGTTCGTGCCAATCATCGGCGAGCAGGACTTCGATCAGTTCCTGCAGTTCTTCCATGTGGAACGGCTTGGTCAGCGCGGCGGTGACGTTGTTGCCTTTGGTGATGGTCAGGATGTCGCCCTTGCCCGAGGCGACGACGACGGGGGTCTGCTTGCCTTGTTGCAGGTACCAGGCGATCCACTCCTCGCCGCTCATGCCCGGAAGATTCAGATCGAGCAGGATCAGGCGGGTATCGGGATTGCTCTGCAGCACGCTCATTCCTTCGACCGCGCCGGCCGCCGAGAGGACTTCATAGCCGCGCTTCTGCAGATACGACTTGTACAAGAAGAGGACCTCGGGATCGTCCTCGATCGCCAGAATCTTGTGCGTTTTCGTGTTCGATGCCGCCGCTGCGAGCATGGCGTCTTCTCCTTTGCCGGCCTCTTGCGATTTCCGTGCTAACCTCGCGCGCATGGGAGCGGCCGTGTGGACTGCTTCGGCGCTCTCCGCATTTTTCGTTGCGAGGATCATTCCGGTCGGCCGGCGAAGCCGGTGGATCGCCGAGCTCGGCGTCGCCATCGCCGCGGCCTGGATCTGCGGAGTGGCCGCCACGGCGCTCGACTTCGGCGGGTGGCGGGAGCCGGACTGGCGTGCCGCCCTCTTCGCCCTCTTCGGAGGCCTGACGGCCCTCGCGCTGCTCCGCGCAGCGCGCCTTTCGCTGCTGTCGCTCCGCCGATGATCCGCGCCGCGGCTACCCTCCTCCTCTTTCTATTCAGCCTTCTCTTCTGGGGGATTCCGGCCGCGCTGATGGGGATCGTCAAGTTCGCCGTCCAGGTGACCGCTCCCCGTTCCGCACTCCGCGCCCGGGTGATTCTCACCATCGCGCGGATTGCCGACGGATGGGTGGCCACAAACAACCGGATCATCGACCGCATGCTCCCCACCCGCTGGGACATCGCCGGCGTTCCCGACGGCCTCCGCCTCGATGGCCGCTACCTGGTGATCAGCAACCACGTCTCCTGGGTCGACATCTTCGTCGTGGCGCGGGTCTTTCACGCGCGAACGCCGTTCATCCGTTTCTTCATGAAGCGGCGGCTAATCTGGTTTCCCATCGCCGGCCAGGCGTGCTGGGCGCTGGAGTTTCCCTTCCTCCGTCGCTACACAGCGGAGTACATCGCCCGCCATCCGGAAAAGCGCGGGCGAGACCTCCAGACCGCACGCAAGGCTTGCCAGCGCTACCGCCACATCCCGGTGACGATTCTCGCTTTCCTCGAGGGGACGCGCTTCACACGCGAGAAACACGATGACCAGGAATCACCCTATCGGCATCTGCTCCGCCCGCGGTCCGGTGCGGCATCGTTCGTCGTCGCCAGCCTCGGCGATCAGCTCGACGGGGTCCTCGATGCGACGATCGCCTATCCGGATGACGGCGTCACGTTCTGGGACTTCGTGAACGGGCGCGTCCCGCGGATCGTCGTCCGCGTGCGGAGCCTCGCCCTTCCGCCGGAGTTCGTCGGCGGCGCGATCATCGAACCGGGAGAAGCGCGCGACCGCTTCCGCAGGTGGATCGAGTCCATCTGGCGCGACAAGGACGCCTTGCTCGACGCGCTCGCTACCGCTGCTGGAAGCCCGCCGGGATAGCCACCTCATCCGCCGTGGCCCGATTCGAGGCCTGCAGCACCTCGGAATTCGATTCGAACATGTTGTTCCGCTGCGGGCCATCGTCGTGATGCCGCCGCATACGTCCCGTCAGGCCACCGAGCGCCGAAGCGGCGGAAGTCGGCTGATCGCCTTCTTGCTCTTCCGTCCCGATCACGCTCTCGAAATCCATCTTCGAGCGGATCGCCGTCCCCTCGAGATGCGACTGCTTCTCGCTGAAGGCCTTCATCGCTTTTCCGAAGGCCGGCGTCGTGGCCATCATGGCGGTCATCTGCCGCAGATCGGTGTCGAACGCCTCTCCGTACAACTTCCGCATGAAGCGCAGATCGAAGTCGGCGAGCTCCTTCAGCGCCGCCACCCGCGGGCCGATCCAGAGATCGGCGGTCAGGATGTACCCGCCCGCTTTCTCGATCCTCTTCCCCTTCTCGTGCACGGTGACGGTGACGATCTCCTCGTGCGTCGGCCAGCCGTTGATCTCTGCGTGATTGCCGGTCGACGTCACGTTGAACTCGACCTCGTATTCGGGACCCTCCGGCTTTTCGCGCTTCGAGCCGCGGTCTGCCGATTCTTCCGACCGCCCCTTCGCGCCTTCGTACTGCCGCCGCATTTCGTCGAACGTGACGACGCGGTACGTCTTGTGCGCGTAGTCGATGTGATAGACCTTCTCCTCGCCGAGGTCGATGATCTCGCCGTTGTCGCCGCTGCGCGTCGACTTGCGGTCGCCGCGTACGGCCGTCGTGGTCACGAGACCCTCGTGAGTAGCCTTGCGGCCGAAGACATTGATGATGCCTCCCATCGCGCCGCCGAAGTGCACCTGCGCCTTCTGCTGGATCGAGGCATCGCCGAACGCGACCGTGGCCACGAGCGCCACTGCCGCCGTGAGCGTGAGTCTCTTCATGAACTTCCTCCTGAACGGTTGGCGACACGGTAACGGGGGAAAGTTATTGCCGTCAAGCGGCCACAGTACGAAGGCCTTCGTTGACACTACGACAAACTTCGTATACATTCGCGCGTATATCGAGGTGAGAGACTATGGTTGAACGCCGACCGCCCCGCCCCACTGACGCCGAGTTGTCGATCCTCCGGGTCCTGTGGGAGCGAGGGCCGAGCACCGTCCGCGAGGTTCATGACGAGCTGAACGCCCACTCGCCCACCGGCTACACGACGGTGTTGAAGCTGTTACAGATCATGACGGAGAAAGGGCTCGTGGTCCGCGATGAGCGGCAGCGAGCACATATTTACGAAGCCCGTCACAGCCAGCAGAAGACCCAGCGGCAGTTGCTGACGGATCTGACCGACCGCGCGTTCGGCGGGTCGGCGGCCACGCTGGTCGTGCAGGCCCTTTCGGGACGGAAAGCGACCGCCGAGGAGCTGACCGCCATCCGCGAACTTCTCGACAGGCTCGAAGGAGAATCGAAATGAACGTCTTCACCTCGATCGTCACCGGCCCCGTCGTTCAGGCAATCGGATGGGCGCTCCTGCACCTGGTGTGGCAGGCGACGCTGGTAGCCGCGATCCTCGCGGCGGCGCTCGCGCTGCTGCAGCGTCGAAGCGCGAACCTCCGCTATCTCGTCTCCTGCGGCGCGCTGCTGCTCGTGGTGGCCCTCGG
>DATFUW010000248.1:0-3080 GCA_035260605.1 Thermoanaerobaculia bacterium
GACGTCAACAGAGACGGAAAACCCGACGTCGTGACGGCGAACTACGACGGACACAGTGTCTCGGTTCTCCTCGGAACCGGGAGGGGGAGCTTCGGTGCGAGGACCGATTTCGCGCTGCCGGCCGGTTCCTATTCTGTGGCCCTCGCCGACGTGAACCGGGACGGGAGAGAGGATCTCGTCGCGGCTGTCTACGGCACCTCGAAACTCTCCGTGCTCCTCAATGCAACCCCTCCCGCGGCCGACCTCGCGGTGACGGTGACGACGAACCCGCAGTTCGCGAGCGTCGGCGGCACGCTCACCTATACGGCGACCGTCATCAACAACGGGCCGTCGACGGCGACGGGCGTGACGTTCGTCGACGTCCTGTCGCGGTTGAGCCTCGTTTCTGCAACCCCGGCCGCGGGAAGATGCAGCGGCGCGACCGTGATCACGTGCGGGCTCGGGACTCTCGCCGGCGGTGCGTCGTCGACCGTCACCATCGTCGCCGCGATCCCGGCACCCGGCGCGTCGCTCCAGATCGCCTCCATCGAGGGGAACGTGGCGGACGGTGTCGCGAGCAACAACTCCGCGATCGCCGTGCGTTCCGCATTCACGGACGATCCTCTCGTCGCCGGCGCGACCGCGATCAAGGCCGTGCATCTGACGGAGCTCCGCTCAGCGATCGACGTGATCCGCGGGCTGACCGGCCTGCCGGCGGCCGTGTACGCCACCAACCCGGCCATCGCGGAGGGGACGACGATAGTGAAAGCCGCGCATCTCAGTGAGGTGTGCACGGCGCTGAAAGCCGCCTACCCGTCGGTCGCCTGCAACGCGACGCTCGCCGCGGGACAAACCATCCGGGCCGCCGATTTCACGGCACTTCGCGACGCGCTGCGATCGATCGAGTGAGGGGGCCGTCCCGGCGTGAGCACGGCGGTCCCGCGCCCACGGCAGATTTCGACTTGTTGTGGCGCTCGCCAGCCGTGATGGCACCGTCGAGCCGCTGGCGCTCGACCTCGAGCAACGCCTTCCGTGAGCAGGCGATCCCTCTACCCGTCCTGGCGGCCCTACCCATCCCACGCGGTCCTCTGGGGACTCGTCGATTTCAGAGCTCCAAGGCTGCGATCCGCGATTCGCGGCCTCGAGCTGCCGGCTTCCGGGCGCGTACGAATGCGCTCATGAACTTCGCATCGATCGCTGCGCCAAGGCTCTCGTCGGCGTCCGGGAAATAGGCGCGCATGTCCTGGAAGCGGTAGAACCGCGTCGGGACCACCTCGATGTCTTCGAACCCCGCAGCGGCGAGTTTCTGCTGGTACTCGTTCTCTTCGAGCGCGCCGGCCACGCAGCCGATCCACAGCTCGACGTTCTTGCGGATCTCCTCCGGCACTTCGCCGCGGACCACGACATCGGAGACGGCGAACCGGCCGCCCGGTTTGAGGACTCGCCGGGCTTCGGCGAAGACACGATCCTTGTCGGCGGCCAGATTGATGACGCAATTCGAAATGATGACGTCGACGGAGTTCTCCGGCAGCGGAATCGCTTCGAGCTCGCCTTTCAGGAACTCGACATTCGTTGCGCCCGCGTCTGCGGCGTTCCGCCGGGCGAGCGCGAGCATCTCGTCGGTCATATCGAGGCCGTACGCCTTTCCCGTGGGTCCCACGCGGCGCGCCGACAGGAGGACGTCGATGCCGCCTCCGGCGCCGAGGTCGAGGACGACCTCTCCCGGATTCAGCGTCGCCAGCGCCGTCGGATTGCCGCACCCCAGGGACGCGCGCACCGCCGCTTCCGGCAGTGTGGCGCGCTGGCCCTCGTCGTAGAGATCCGCCGTGATCGGATCACACGATGTCGTCGCGCAGCAGGAAGGTTTGCTTTCGTGCGCCGCGCGTGCGATTTCGCTGTACTTCTCCCGGACGGCTTCTTTGATGTCAGACATTTCTCCTCCTCATGGATTGACGATCGCGCTGTGTCAGCGTGATCAATGTGCGAATGCGGACCTGAATCTCGTCCCGAACGCGGCGGAACACAGACAACCGCCGATCGTGATCCCCTGCGGCGGCCGACGGATCCTCGAGGCTCCAGTGAATCCTCGCTGGATCGGCGGGAAAGATCGGGCACTGTTCGTTGGCTCGATCGCACACCGTGATGACGGAGTCGAAGTTCTCGCCGCGGTAGCGGTCGAGAGTCTTCGATTGCTGGTGGCTGATGTCGATGCCGAGGTCGTGCATGGCCTCGATGGCCAGCGGATGAACACGAGTGGCCTGGGTGCCGGCGCTGAAAACCTCGAAGGCATCGCCACCGAGCTCACGGAGCAATCCCTCCGCCATCTGGCTTCGAGCCGAGTTGTGCGTGCACAGAAAGAGTACGCGGGTTCTTTCCATCGCTCCTCCTAGGCCGGCGTCGTTGCAGGTGCGAACCAGTGCTGGGTTGCGACGCACATCCGGCGGACGGACAGGATGACCGGCACTTCGACGAGCACGCCGACGACGGCAGCCAGTGCGGCGCCCGACCGACCGTAGAGTGCAATCGCCGTCGCCACGGCGAGCTCGAAGAAGTTCGATGCGCCGATGAGCGCGCCGGGTGCGGCAATGGAATACGGAACCCGCGACAGCTTCATCAATCCGTACGTGATCGACGAATTGAAGTACACCTGAAGCAGGACCGGCACGGCGATCAGGACGACGTGAAGCCACCGCGCCGTGATGTTGTCCGCCTGAAAGGCGAAGATGAGGACGAGCGTCGCCAGCAGCGCGAGGATGGTGATGGGCGCAAACCTGGCCAGGAAGCGTCGCTGGAACCAGTCGGCCCCTCTGGCCCGGATGAGAACGACCCGGCTGACGACTCCGAGTGCCAGCGGAATGACCACGAAGACGACGACCGAGTCGAGAAGCACGCGGAACGGCACGTCCAGCCCTGCCGCGCCGGCCACCAGGAACTTCACGATCGGTGCGAAGGCCACCAGCATGATGAGATCGTTCACCGACACCTGGACGAGCGTGTATGCCGGATCGCCGTGGGAGAGGTACGACCAGACGGACACCATCGCAGTGCACGGCGCGGCGGCGAGGATGATCACGCCGGCGATGTACTGGCTCGCGAGCTCC
>DATFUW010000249.1:0-3602 GCA_035260605.1 Thermoanaerobaculia bacterium
TCTTCTGTGTGTTCTGATTCGGATCGGCGGTGATGGTGATGTCACCGGACTGCGTCGTGGCGTTGATCGGCCCCGCGGCCTGGCGGACCACGATGTCGCCGCCGCCCGACTCGAGGGTCGTCGGCCCCGCGGTGTAGAGCACACGGATCATTCCGCCGGCGGTGGAGATATGTCCGCCGAGCGCCGCCGAGCGCACCTGCACGTCGCCCGCACCGGTGCTGGCGGTGAGCGTCCCCATGATGTCGCCGAGGTCCAGCGGGCCGCCGAGTGAACCGACGTTGCAGTCGCCGTAAACCATCCCCAGCTCGATCTCGCCGGCCGCGGTCTGGATGCGTGCCGGCCCGCGGATCTCACCGACGGAGACGTCGCCGACCGAAGTTGCGAAATCGAAGCCGCCGGAGACAATCGGGAGCTGGACGCGGCGCGCCGGCCGCAACATCAGGGACCTGGCGACGAGCATCTTCTGCTGGGCAACGACGTTCTGCGATTCCGCCACCTGCCGCAACGACTTGAGGTTCGTGATCGGAAGCCCGTTGCCGAGCAGCCGGACGTTGCCCACCGCGGTCTGCGTGGTGATGTTCGGCCCACCGGGGGCGTTGACCGTCCCGTGAAACAGGCTTCCTTGAAACTCGGCGCGCACCGGCAGATTCGTCAGCACATCTCCGCGGAGGGTGTCGGCGATCCAGTTGAGATTCGAGTCCGGCGGCACGCTGACATCGATGTCGGCGTTGACCGCCTGGATCTGCGCGTGTGAGCTCGGCTTCTGCGTGTAATGGAAGACGACTTTCCCGTTGGTGATATCGATGATCGACGCGCCGCTGACCCCGTCGAGCGTGATCAGTCCGGTGAGGCTCTTCACCGTGACGTTCCCGGCGATGTTGGCGATGCGGATGCGATCGGCGAACCGCGAGGCCACGCGCACGTGCACGGTCCTCGGCACGCGGATGGTATAAGCGACGGTGCTGTTCCAGTTGCGGGCATGCGTCTGCGCGACGACGGTCTGGATGAAGCGGACGTTCTGGTCACCCTGGAAGTTGATGACCGTCTGTTCGCGCCCTTCGTTCACGGCCGCCTGGTCCTCGCCGGTCACGGTACGCACCGCGGTGACGTTGAGACCGGGGCTATCCGTCCCGACGATCTCGATGCTCCCGATGGGGTTGTCGATCCAGAACGATCCGCCGATGCCGAGGGAGAGCGTCTCGGAGAGCCGATCGGTGGCGGCCATCGGCCGCGCGCTCGCGGTCGACGCGAGGAGCAGCCCGAGGGCCACGCAGGCGGAGGAGAGACGGACTCGCATCACTGATGAACGCTGCTCAGGACCTCCGCGGCCTTCACGCGGACATAGACGTTCTCGCTGTTCTGCACGGCTTTCTGCCGGAGGGTGTCGATGGTCGCGGAATCGAGCTGGACGCCGCTGCGCGCCAGGTTGGCCAGCGCCTCGACTGCCTTGATGCGCACGGCCGGGTTGGGATCGTTCTTCAGCGCCTCGACCAGGATCTCGCGCGTGTCGGACGCGGCCGAAGCTCCCATGTGCTTGAGCGTGTCCGCGGCCTTGATGCGCACGTTCTGGTGCGCGTCGTTCCGCAAAACATTGCCGAGCGCCTCGGCGATCTCCGGATCGGCGTTGCCGGGGCGCGAGTACGTCGCCCGCACCCAGTCGATGGCCTTCGACCGGGAGGGACTCATCGTCTCGTGGTTCTCCAGCATGTAGCGCAGCAGCCGGACCATGCTCTTGTCGGTCGGCCGTCCTGTCACCGTGACGTGCGAGGTGATGTCGAATGACAGACCGATGGCGTCGTCATTCGGGTTCGTATCGATGAAGGACACGTTCTCGATGTCCGGGCGTCCCTCGATCGTCGGGCTGACGAGGTCCGCGGGAAAAACACGCGACTCGGCGATCGAGTAGCGGGCCGGGGCCACCGAGTTGATCGTTGCCTGCGTCGGCTGCAGCTCCACGGGACGCGTCCGGTGTCCGGCGTAGTAGCTGCCGCCCACCAGTACGACGAGCGCCGCCGCTTCGGCGAGACGGCGCAGGACCACGCGCCGGAACAAGGGGACGACGGTCGCCACCTGGGGCCGTGGCTGGCCCACTGCCTCGAGGACCCGCTCCTTGATGGAGGCCGGCACTTCGACTTTCGGAAGCTCGCCCATCAACCGCCATGTTTCGCGCAGCCCATTCCATTCGTCACCGCACGCCGGGCACCGCTCGATGTGCGAATGCGTCAGCTCGCGCCGCACCGGGTCGAGCGACTCGGTCAGCAGCAGCGGCATGCCCTCTCTCATGACATCGCATTCAGACATCGGTCACCTCCGCCGGCATCGACTGCCAGCGCCTTCTTGAGCGTTTCCATCGCGCGGAACACGCGCGTCTTCACCGCCCCCTCGGAACATCCGGAGATCTGGGCGATCTCCGCGTATGAAAGACCCTGATACCGGGACAGGAGAATGGCCTCGCGCTGCTCGGGCGTCAGCGCGCCGAGCGCCTTCTGGATCCGCCGCTCGTTCTCGCGCCGCTCCAGGTTCCGCTCGGGCGAGTGCTCCGCCGGCGCGGGGAGCGTCACCAGGACGTCCTCGGCCTCTTTTGCTTTGTTGTCGGCCTTCCTCAGGTAATCGCGGCACCAGTTCGCCGTGATCGAAAAGAGCCACGTCGACAGTTTCGCGTCCCCATGAAACTGGTTCGCATGCCTCAGCATCTTGACAAAGACTTCCTGCGTCGCGTCTTCCGCGGCCTCGCTGTTCTTCAAGAAACGATAGGCGAAGTTGTAGATGCGACTGCTGTAGCGGTCGTAAATCTCCGAAGCCGGAGAAAACTCGCCCGCCTGAACGATGGCCATGAGCTCCTGATCGCTCAGGTGCTTCATCTCCCGCTTCTCTGATGGTTTCGACGACCGCATTATGGAAAGGTTACGGACCGTTCACAGCAACAAGGGCCTCTCCCGGTTCATTCGGCTGCAGAGGCTGCTCCGTCCAGGCAATGACCAGAGCGTAGATGTCCAGCAGAGCCCAGAAGACTTCTGTATCGCCAAAATTGAACTCGAACATTCCCGCCACCGCCAACCCGACCGTCACCGCCACCCCCACCTCGGCAAACCGGCTCTGCGGGCCGTTCCATGCCCGGGCACACTCCCGCAGGAACAGACCGATCAAGAGAATGTATGCAGCGACCGCGAGCACCCCCCGCTCGGCCCACAACTGCACCAGGTTGTCATGCAGGTGCGGGATGCGGAAGCGCGGCGCGTCGTGCATCCGATACAGCGGATAGATCTCCTTGATGTTCGCCGGACCTACTCCCAGCAGAGGGTCGTCCTTGATGATCTCCACTCCCGCCTGGACCATTCGGATCCGGTCGAGGTTCGACGACTGCCGCATGTCGAACGACGACACCACACGGCTGAACAGCGACATCGGCATGAAGGTCACGAACAGGACCAGCAGCGGCACCGCGAAGGCCAGCGAACGCGGGCGTCTGGAAACCAAAAGCACCGCCACGGCCACGACCCACCCCAGCCATGCGCTGCGGGTGAACGTCAGCAGCAGCGCCAACGTGGAGAGCGCCGTCCCGCCGATGAGCCAGGGATTTGTGCGGTCGTGCATCCAGAGCA
>DATFUW010000250.1:0-2881 GCA_035260605.1 Thermoanaerobaculia bacterium
GACCGTACGCCATGCCCGGTTCCGTCCGCGGCCAGCAGTACACCCCTCCTCCGGGCACGAATCCTCCGGGAAGCAACCCTCCCACCACCAGCACGCCTCCCCCGCCGCACACCGCGTTCGCGCAGTTCGGCGGAACGACGCGCGCCTGGGGATGGGACGCGAACGCGGGCGTCTCGTGGAAGGCGTCGTCCGTGCGGCCGTATGTACTCGCCCGCTACAACCAGGTTCACGATCTGAAGACCGCGGGAGTCGCGGTCGGGATTCGGTTCGGTCACTGAGGGCGCGTGGCGCGTTCGGCGCGTGCCGCGAACATTGCGGCACGCGCCGTCAACGGCTGCGGTCCCTCACCGCACTGCGGAACAGGTCGACGTTGCGCTGCATGACGTCGACCCGTTCCTTCGGCTCCGGCGGAATGTGCCCAGCGCCGTGATAGACGACCATGGTGACGTCGGCGCCGACCTCCTGCAGCATCCGATAGAGCATCGTCCCCTGCGAGAGCGGCACGCGTTCGTCGCCGTCGTCCTGCTGGATCATGATGCGCGCGCGCGTCGGCTGGAGGTGCCATAGCGGACTGTGCGCGCGCAGCAGATCGAGCGACATCGGCGCATTGCGGATCGCCTCCAGGGTCGAATCCGCGCCTTGCGCAGGGCCCGCGTCAGCTGGTTTCTCATCCCGCCCCGGGAAGTAACTCGGGATGAACGCGCGGATGTCGGTCGTGCCGTGGAAGCTGAGCAGATCGACCACCGGCGCGCCGATGCTGATGGCTTCCAGCCGGCTGCTGTGTCCCGCCGCCCACGCGGTCATGAACCCGCCGTAGCTCCATCCCATCATGCCCAGGCGGCTCGGATCGGCGATGCCGTCAGCGATGACCTTGTCGATCCCGGCGTTGATGTCCACCCAGTCCATCCCGCCCCAGTCGCTGCGGTTCGCCTCGCGGAACTTCTCGCCATAGCCGCCGGTGCCGCGCGGGTTCGGGCGCAGCACGGCGAATCCGTCCTCGGCGAAGACCTGCACAGGGTAGAGCGATCCGAGGTAGCCGACGAATCCCCGATCGAAGTGTGAGGCCGGGCCTCCGTGCACGAAGGTCAGCAGCGGGACGCGTTTCCCCGGCGTGTAGCCGATGGGGAGTGTCAGGAGCCCTTCGATCTGCATCCCGTCTTTCGGATTCTTCCACTGGATCAGGCGCGTCGTAGCCAGCGGGCGGCCGCGGAAGGCGTCGTTATGATGCGTGAGCCGGCGCGGACTGAAGCCGTCGAGCGGCGAAAGGTACAGCTCCGGCGGCTCGGTCAGCGACTGCAGCACGAAGGCCGCCGTGCCGCCGTGCAAGTCGGCGGCACCGATGACACCGTCGACGCGCGACACGTCACGGAATCCGCCGCCGTCGCTGCCGACGTGAAAAATCTGCGAGGTCGTATCCCACGGCCCGTCGAACCAGAGGCCGCGCGAATCGGCATCCCACTCCATCCGCGAAGGGGTGCGGTCGTAGGCCGCGGAGACGAGCCGCGCCGTTCCGCCCGACGTGGGAACGACCCAGATCTGCTGTTCCCGCAGCCAGTCGGCCACGCCGCCGGTACTGAGAAAGGCGATCGATCGCCCGTCGGGAGAAAAGAGCGGCGACTGGTCCGCGCCGGGACGCGATACGAGCGTCCGCATCCCGCCGTCGCGCGCGACGAGCACGATATCGGTCTTCTGAAAATCGGGAAAACCGCCGAGCTCGCGCTCGACGGCGATCGTCGAACCGTCGGGCGACCACGACGGATGGAGGAACGAGGCATCGCCGTCGGTGAGCCGCTTCACCGTGCGCGAGTCGATGTCGATGACGTACAGGCGTGCGTAGCGCGGCTGCGCACCGACGACGTGCCAGCCCTTCTTCTCACCGTTCGATGCCTCGCGCATGACGAAGGCCATCGACCTGCCGTCGGGCGACCATGCGAACTCGCTGATGCTCCCCTTCTCGTCGGTCAGCTTCTCCGACTCGCCGCCGTTGGCCGCGAAGATGCGGATCGCGCCGCCGGAGAGAAACGCCAGCCGCTTGCCGTCGGGCGACCAGCGCGGGTGATCTGCGCCGGACTCTCCGTGCGTGAGCTGAACGTCGTTGGTGCCGTCAGCATCGACGCGCCAGAGATCGCTCTGGAACTTCGTGCCGTCGGCGTTCGGGACGGTGACCACGTAGGCGATCTGCCGGCCGTCGGGAGAGAACAGCGGCGAGGAGAGCGACGCGACGTCGATGACGTCGTGGACGGTGAGCGGCTGGGCGGCGAGGGTGGCGGCGAGCATGAGCGAGGCGAACATGGGCGCCCATTCTGCCATCGCCGAGGCGCTGGAGAGTCATTCGTGCGCCAGGAGCGCGCGCGTTGCCGGATGCTTCGGATTCGTCAGCACGGCGCGTGGCGGGCCTTCCTCGACGACTTCTCCCTCGGCGAGGATCACCACGCGGTCGGCGAAGGCGCGCGCGAAATCGTCGTCGTGCGTGGTGATCAGCAGCGTTCGGCCGCCGCTCTTCAGCCGCACCAGCGTTTCGCCCAGCTCGCCGCGCCGCGCCGGATCGAGCGACGCGGTCGGCTCGTCCATCAACAGGAGAGGCGGATCCATGGCCATGGCCCGGGCGATCGCCACCCGCTGCGCTTCCCCGCCCGACAGCTCTCGCGGCAGCGCGTTCGCGCGATGCCCGACGCCCAGCGAAGCGAGCAGATCCATCGCTCTCCGCTCCGCGTCTCCCTTCGATTCGCGGTTCACGTGCAGCGGCGCGAGCGTCACATTCTCGATCGCCGTCATGTGCTCGAAAAGCGAGGGAAACTGAAACACCATCCCGACCTGCCGCCGCAGCCGGCGCATCACGGCGCGCGACGCGGTTCCGCCCGGATGCAGGACCAGGCCCTCG
>DATFUW010000251.1:0-3249 GCA_035260605.1 Thermoanaerobaculia bacterium
TGTCCGGTGACGGTCGTACGGCCGCTGCCGGGCATACGCGTGGCCTCGATGAACATGATTTCACCGCCGAACTGCGTCCACGCCAGCCCGGTGGCCACGCCGATTTCCGGATGGCGTTCTGCGAATTCGTGCTCGTACGAAGGAAGGCCGAGGTATGACTCGAGGTCAGCGGCTCCGACGTCGTAGTGCTGTACGGCGGCGGCCTCCGGTGCGGGCTCGCTTCCCAAGGCGGCCTGCGCTGCTTTCGCCGCCGCGGCGTCGGCCGCGGTGGCCACCTTGCGGGCCACCTTGCGCATGACGGTTGCCAGCCGCCGTTCGAGGCCGCGCACCCCCGCTTCCGCGGTGTAGTCGCGGATCACGCCGAGGATCGCTTCGTCCGTCATCGAGATCTGGTCCTTCCCGAGGCCGTGGTTCTCCAGCAGATCGGGGATGAGGTGCTTCTTTGCAATCTGCAGCTTCTCGAGCTCCGTGTAGCCGGAGAGGCGGATGACCTCCATGCGGTCGCGCAGCGGGCTGGGGACGGTATCGAGCACGTTCGCCGTGCAGATGAAGAGCGTGTGCGAGAGGTCGTACGGAATCTCGAGGTAGCGGTCGACGAAGGCGTGGTTCTGTTTCGGATCGAGGACCTCGAGCAGCGCGGAGGCGGGATCGCCGCGGTAGTCCTTCCCGATCTTGTCGATCTCGTCGATCATGATCAGCGGATTGTTCACGCCGACCTGGACGTAGCTCTGGATCAGCTTTCCAGGCATCGCCCCGATGTAGGTCTTGCGGTGTCCGCGGATCTCGGACTCGTCGGTGACGCCGCCGACGGCCATGCGCACGAAGCGGCGGCCGAGCGCCTCGGCGATGGCCGCGCCGAGCGAGGTCTTCCCCACCCCGGGCGGCCCGACGAAGCAGAGGATCGGCCCCTTGAGGTCCCCTTTCAGCTTCAGCACGGCGAGAAACTCGAGAACGCGCTCCTTCACTTTCTCCAGCCCGTAGTGCTTCTGGTCAAGCATCTCCTCTGCCTTCTTCAGATCGAGGCGGTCTTCGGTCTTCTCGGTCCAGGGCACCTGCAGGACCGTGTCGAGGTGCCCGCGGAGGACGGCATAGTCGGAGGAGGAGGCAGAAAGCTGCCCCAGGCGGTTCACCTCGCGACGCAACTGAAGCTTGTAGTCTTCGCCGAGCGGAAGGGCCTCGATGCGTTCGCGGTAAGTATCGGCCTCGCGGTCGGAGGCGTTCGATTCGCCGAGCTCGTCCTGGATGACGCGAAGCTGCTCGCGAAGGTAGTTCTCGCGGTCCCGGCGGTCGATCGAGGACTGGATCTGGCGCTGCAGCTCCCGGTCGACGGTCGCTTTGCCGAGGTCGCGCTGAATCCACTCGATGAGCAGTTCGATGCGCTCGATGGGATTCACGGTCTCGAGCAGGAGCTGCTTCTCCTCGAGCGGGAAGTTCACGAACGAGGAGAGGAGGTCGGCGAACGTGTCGGGACCTTCGCTGACGTTCATCCGCAGGATGTTCAGCAGTTCGTTCGAGTATTTGGCGTCGCTTTCCACCAGCTTCCCGAACAGCGACATGGCTTTGTTCATCATGACGTCGGTCTTGACGTTCTTGGGGATGGGGCGCGGTGCGACCTCGCGCAGGATGCCCTCGAAGTAAGGCTCGCTCTGCAGCATCTGCACGAGCTCGACGCGCTGCCGCCCCTGCAGGAAGAGCTGGTAGCGGTCCGACGACAGCGGCAGGCGCTGCACGATGGCCGCGAGCACGCCGATGTGCGAGAGGTCGCCGGGGCGGGGATTCTCCTTGTCGCCCCCCTTCTGGCAGAAGGCGGCGATCAGGTTCTGGTCGTCCGGGAGGCTCTGGAGCAGCCGGACATTGCGGTCGATGCCCACCTGCAGCGAGAGCACGCCGCCGGGAAAAAGCACCGAAGAAACGAGGGGGATGATCGGCAGCCGGTTGGGGACCTCGAGGTCGATCCAGTCGGAGGCGTTGGCGGGATTCGATTTGCGTGTGGGCTGTGCCATGAGATGTTCGCGCGTGCGTTACACTGAACGGATGTGACCGCGCTCAACTGCACCGGCACGCGAATTGTAGAAAATGCCGGTGGATTGAACAATCACTTCTGAACATGTCTGAATTGAACCACGGGCCGGCCTCGTCGGAATTGCTGTCTGATCCGGCGCTCAAGCGTGCCGATCTGCACTGCCACAGCCGGTTCTCCGTGTTCAAGTATTTCCGCCGCGCCAACACCCGAGACTGCTACAACGCGCCGGAAGACGTCTACCGCATCGCCAAGCAGCGCGGAATGAGCTTCGTGACCCTCACGGATCACGACTCGATCGACGGTGCCCTCTATCTGTTGAACAAGTATCCCGATCTCTCTGATTTCTTCATCGGGGAAGAGGTTGAAACGTACTTCCCCGAGACCTCGCAGCGGATCCACATCGGCGTGTGGGGGCTCGACGAGCGCCAGCATCGGGAGATTCAAAAGCTGCGCCCTGACATCCGCGAACTGGTCCCCTACCTCAAGTCCGAACGGCTCCTGTTCGGTGTCAATCACCTTTTTCAGAACTACCGGATGAAGAACGTCGCCGCCCGCTACATCGCCGAGATCCTCGACATGTTCGCGGTCTTCGAGGTGCTCAACGGTGCGATGGCCTCGTTCCACAACAAGATGGTCCAGCAGTTGATGGCCGTCGTGCAGGAGCATCACGGGCGCCGGGTCTCGATGATCGGCGGGTCCGACGCCCACACCCTCAAGCACGTAGCCAAAGTCCACACCGTTTCCCGCGGGGAAACGATCGACGAATTCCTCGGCAACATTCGCGCCGGGGAATGCTTCGCCTGGGGCGAAGAGATGCGATTCCGCGATCTCGTGGCCGACATCTACCTGCTGATCCTCGCCTATCACGGTGAGACGCGTGCTGACCTCCTCTCGTCCGAGTACAGCCGGGCCGACAAAACCATCCAGCTGGCCACCCGGCTGGCGTCCATTCCCACGGCGATCTCCGGCCTTCCCGCGGCCATCACCTCGCTGAACTATCTGAAACAGATCGTCGTCACCCGCGGCATCTCGCTCCGATTCGAAAAACTCGTCGAAGAGATCCGTCCGGGCTTCAGCAACCGACGCTAGGGAAGCTCTGAACAAGTCCAATGGCCGTCGCTGATGGCGCTTGGCGGTCGGATGCGAGGCGCGAGGAGGAGGCGATGCGGTGGCATCGCTGACGACGAGCAACGAAGCAGACGCCCGGCAACCGCCATCAGCCCTGC
>DATFUW010000252.1:0-4167 GCA_035260605.1 Thermoanaerobaculia bacterium
GTTTCTTGCCGCGCACTACGGCGATCTCCGCCTTGACGCGGCTTCCGCGGAAATAGAGCCGCAGCGGCACCACGGTCAGCCCCTTCTCGATGACCTGCTCGCGGACGCGCTCGATCTCGCGCCGGTGCAAGAGCAGCTTTCGCGGCCGCTCCGGATCGTGGTTCTCCCGGTTGCCGTGCGCATACGGGGAGATGTGCGCGGCGAGCAGGAAGGCCTCGCCGTTTTCGAATCCCACGTAGCTGTCCTTGAGGTTCGCCCTTCCCTCCCGAAGCGATTTCACCTCGGTGCCGGTCAGCGCGATGCCAGCCTCGAACTTCTGCAGGACGAAGTAGTCGTGAAACGCCTTCCGGTTGGAGGCGATCAGCTTCTCGGTCGTGTCGAGTTTCGGCATGGGAGCGGCGATTCTACTGGAGCGGCGGCCCCGGAGCCGCCGCTGTACTGAAAACGAGCACGGCGGTTGCTACAATCCGCGGACACATGGCAGCACAGCAGAAGAACGTGGTGCACGTCGTCGGGACCGGCACGATCGGGGAACCGCTGGTCGGCCTGTTCAATCAATTTCGCGAAGCCTGGGGCATCGACGAGGTCACCTTCCACAAACGCACACCGAGTCCCAAGGACCGGGCGAAGGTCAACCAGTTGATCGCGCACGGCGCGCGTCTGGCGACCGATGAGGAAGCGCGCGATGATTTTGCGGCCCTCGGCATCCGCGTGTCCTACTCGGCAGAGGAGGCCATCAAACGCGCGACGGTGGTGGTCGACTGCACTCCCGCCGGCAACGAGAACAAGGCGAAGTACTACGACCACATCAAAGGCCCGCGCGGGTTCCTCGCGCAGGGCTCGGAATTCGGTTTCGGCAAACCGTACGCGCGCGGCATCAACGACGAGGTCGTCCATCCGGACGACCATTTCGTGCAGATCGTCTCCTGCAACACGCACAACATCTCCGTCCTGGTGAAGACGCTCGGCTGGCACGAAGGAAAGGCGAATCTGCGCGCCGGGCGCTTCGTCTGCATGCGCCGGGCGAACGACGTCTCCGACGAAACGGGATTCATCGCCTCCCCGGAAGCGGGCAAACACGACGACCCGGAATTCGGAACGCACCACGCCCGCGATGCCCACCACCTCTTCCACACCCTCGACGAGGACCTCAACCTCTTCTCCTCGGCCATCAAACTCAACACCCAGTACATGCACACCCTCTGGTTCGACCTGGAGCTCGGCTTCGACACCACCGCGGAAGCGGTGATGTCGGCCTTCCGGAGCAATCCGCGCGTCGCCGTGACGCAGCGCCGTTCGGTGAATCAGATCTTCTCCTTCGGCCGCGACCACGGCTACTTCGGCCGCATCTTCTCGCAGACCGTCGTCCCGATATCGACGCTTGCCGTTCCGAGCCCGCGCAAGGTCGTCGGATTCTGCTACACGCCGCAGGACGGCAACTCCCTCCTCTCCTCGGTCGCCGCGACGCTCCGCCTGCTCGACGCGAAGAAGATGGACGAGCGGCTCGACATCCTCCGCCCCTATATCTTCCGGGAAATCTGACGAAGACAGGCGTCCGGCCTCGGACTTGCGGTAGAGTCGCCCGGCGATGGCTTGGTTCCGTAAGGAGAAGAAGCCGAAAGAGCCGACCGAAAAGCAGGTCTCCATCCCCGAGGGGCTCTGGGTCAAGTGCGACGACTGCAAGGAGATCGTCTATCGGAAGGAAGTGGCGCAGAACCTCAATGTCTGCCCCAAGTGCGGCTTCCATTTCCGCGTCGGCGCGCGTGAGCGGTTCGAGATGCTCTTCGACGACGGCGCCTACAAGGAGTTCAGCGCCAACCTCCGCTCGGGCGATCCGCTCGAGTTCCGCGACACGAAGCGCTACCGCGACCGGCTGAAGGTCTACGAGCAGCGCGTCGGCAAGGGGGACGCCGTGCTCTGCGCCGAGGGGAAGCTCGGCGGGAAGCCGGTCGTGATCTGCGCCATGGAGTACAACTTCATGGGGGGATCGATGGGGTCGGTCGTCGGCGAGAAGATCACCCAGGCGATCGAGCGCGCCATCGACAAGAAGGAGCCGCTGATCATCATCTCCTGTTCTGGAGGGGCGCGCATGCAGGAAGGCATCCTCTCTCTGATGCAGATGGCCAAGATCTCCTCAGCCCTCTCTCGACTCGCCGCTGCAGGACTGCCGTTCCTCTCCGTTCTGACCGATCCGACCATGGGCGGAGTGACTGCCTCCTACGCCATGCTGGGCGATCTGAACATCGCCGAACCGAAAGCGCTGGTCGGCTTCGCCGGTCCGCGGGTGATCGAACAGACGATCCGCCAGACGCTGCCCGACGGCTTCCAGCGCGCCGAGTTCCTGGTCGAGCACGGGATGGTCGATCTCATCACGCCGCGCGCGGAGCTCAAGCCGGCGCTTGCGCGGTTCCTCGAGATGTTCACCGAATCCTGAGTGTCCCACGCGCTCCACTGGCTCGACTCGCTGCAGGGCTCCGGCATCCGCCCCGGGCTCGGCCGGATGCGCGCCATCCTGCGCGCCCTGCGGCATCCGGAACGCGACGCTCCTTCGATCATCGTCGCCGGGACGAACGGGAAAGGATCGACCTCGGCGACGCTGGCCTCGATCCTGACGGAGTCGGGATATCGCACCGGGCTCTACACCTCACCGCACCTCGTCGATCTCCGGGAACGATGGCGGATCGACGGCCATGACATCGATCCCGCGGCGCTCGACCGCGCCATCGACACCCTGCGGAACGCCGTCGACCGGAGTGGAATCCTTCCCACGTATTTCGAGGCGCTGACCCTGATCGCCTTCATCGCTTTCCGCGACACGGCATGCGACGTCGTGGTGCTCGAGGTCGGCATGGGAGGACGGCTCGACGCGACGAACGTCGTGCGGCCTCTGGCGGCGATCATTACGCCGGTCGATTTCGATCACACCGAGTTTCTCGGCAACACGATCCGCAAGATCGCCCGCGAGAAGGCGGGGGTGATTCATCGCAACGCGATCGTGCTGACGTCGAACGACGAACCGAAGGTGCTCGACGTTCTACGGCGGCGTGCGGCACAGTTCGGCAACCGGTTCGTGGTCGTGGACTGCGAGCACGCCACGCCGCTCCGGGGCGACTTCCAGCGCCGCAACGTGGCCCTCGCGGCGCGTGCCGCGGAGGAGCTGCGCGGCGCGTTCCCGCACATCTCCGGCGATTCGATCGAGCGCGGCATTGCGAAGACCTGCTGGCGCGGACGGCTGGAGAAGATCGACGCCGGGGGACCGACGATCTGGGTCGATGGCTTCCACAATCCGCACGCCGCGGCGGCGATCGCGCCGTTCATCGAGCGCAACGTTCCCGCGCCGCGCCTGCTGGTGTTCGGCATGATGCGCGACAAGCGCATCGAGGAGGTCGCGCGGGTCCTCTTCCCGCTCTTCGATCGGATCATCACCACCGAGCCGTACCGGCCGCGCTCGGCGCCGGCGGCAGAGCTGGCGGCGATGGCCCATGCCGCCGGCCGCGAGGCGGTGGCGGAGCCGGAGCCGTCGGCCGCGTTCGCGCGAGCGCTCCGGTCAGACTGCCGCTCGATCGTCATCGGCGGTTCGCTCTACCTCGCCGGCGCGGCGATCGCGTACCTCGATCAGCAAGGCGAGCAGCAGCACGGCTGAAGAACCCGCCCAGGCCGCCGCCACGGCGGTGCGGTGCCGGCCGAAGCGGAGCGCGATCCTGTGGCTGCCGGCGGGAACGATCACGCCGAGACGGTCGATGTCCAGCGGCAGAATCGACAGACTGCGGCCGGCGCTGCGCGCGGTCCAGGCGCGGAAGTAGCTCTGATTGACGAGCAGCAGCGCCGGGCCCGGCGTCGTCACCGAGACCTCGATGTCCTGCAGCCCTTCCGCATAGCGCGTGATCCGCGCGGCCCCGGGCGAAGCGAAATTCGCGTATTCCGCCGGCGCCAGCGCCGCGCTGTGCGGATCGAAGCCCTTCTGCTCGATCCACTGCACCTCTTCGTTGACGCTGTGGATTCCAATGGCCCGCGGCACGATCATGGCCATCGGCAGGGCCCCCTCGACGGCGCAGCCGCTCATCTGCATGTAGCGGAGGCGGGCGGGCGGCGGGGCGGCCACGGCGCGTTCGGCCACCACGCGGCTCATCAGTGAGTGCATCCCTTCGGGCGAGCGGTCGAGCGCGT
>DATFUW010000253.1:0-6785 GCA_035260605.1 Thermoanaerobaculia bacterium
GCCCTTGCTGGATGAAGAGTTGTTTCACGGAGACGTGCACGATCTGAAAGCGGCTGGGGGGCGGCGATTCCCAGTGCGGGAAGTTGTGCGTCAGCGGCGCGTCCGCCGGATAGATCTCGCCGAACACCTGCGGCCCGATGACGTCGATGCGCCCCAGCGAGAGATTGCGTCCCCAGAACGAGGAGATCCCGCCGGTGATGGTGACCCGGCGTACGGTGGCGAAGTACGGATGCACGCCGCCTGGCGCATTGGCGATGCGGATATCGCGCAGCACCACGTGGCCGAGGTGCACGCGGTCGATCTCGATGCTGCCGATGGTGACGGCCCGTCCGAGCCGCGTCTCCATCGTGGTCTCGATCTTCCTGCGGATGAAGTCTTCGAAACTTCCGGTGCCCAGGTACATCCAGATGCCGGCGCCGATGATGGCCACGAGCAGCAGCAGCACGATCACGCCGCCCGTGAGCCAGCGGAGGCATCCCCACATCGGACCTTTTCTCTGGCGCTCGCGCGCAGAGGTGTGATGGCCGTGAGGTGTGTCGGGGTTCACATCCATTCCGATCCGCGCAACGACGTGCTAACTGCGAGCCAAAAGATAGAGATCACGCAAGTTATTGCCCGTCGGGGCCATGGTCAAGAGTCGCCCGAGGGCGGAAGCGGCGTCGCGGGAGTTGGATCGGCCGAGTTCGCGCGCTGCCTGCGCGCGGTCGAACGGGGCGGGAAGCGAGAACGCCGCGCCGGCGACGCCGCTGTTTCCATCGCGGCCGTCCGAGCTGGCGAAGACCCCGGAGAGCGGTCCCTGCGCTCCGAGCGCCACGCGCACCGCGAGTTCGCAGCATCGTCCGCCGCGTCCGTCGCCGCGGATGGTCACCGTCGGCTCGCCCCCGGCCACGAGAACCTCTCCATCACGGAGCAGTGTCGCACGTTCCAGCAGAATCTCCGCGGCCTTCTGGACGTCGCATTCGATCTGCCTCTCGAGCCGCACGGCGCGGCGTCCGGCGATCGATGCGACGGCCGAGGTCAGCGTGTCGTTGTCGGCGATCAGCCGGGCGTGCGAACCGGGCAGAGATTTCACCGAGTCGGGACACCGCGCATCGCGCAGCACGGCCGCGATGCGCCGCGATCCGCCGAGCCGCTCGAGCACGACGATCGCGTCGCGCTTCGACGTGGCGTCCGGCAGCGTCGGGCCGGAGGCCACGTCGGCCAGCGCACCGGAAGCGACGTCCGAATAGACGAGCGTTTCCGAACGCCCGCGCACGCGCGCCCCCAAACGCCCGCCCTTGATGGCCGACAGATGCTTGCGAACGCAGTTGATCTCCGCGATCGCGCAGCTCGAGCCCACCAGCCGCTCGTTGATCTCCATCAGATCGCCTTCGCCGAACCACGGCGCGAGCGGCAGATCGACGCAGGCAGAGCCGCCGCCCGAGATCAGGAACAGCACGTCTTCGTGCGCGTCGACGAACTCGTTCAGCGCTCGTCCCGCTTCAAACGATGCCGCCGTCATCTGCGGGTGTCCGCCGCGATGGACCTCCGCGCGCACCTTCGGCTCCGGATACCCTTCGGGAACCACGGCGAACGCGTCTTCGAAGTCGCCGATGCCGTCGAGCAACCCGCCCGCGCACTTTCCGATCGCCACGACCGCGCGCGGCAGATCGGGCTGAACGCACTTGGCCACGAGCGTGGCGGGAGCGCACGCCGCGAGCGTCTGCCGATAGATCGCCTCCAGTTCTGCCCAGCCGCCGTCTGCCATGCGCCAGCCGCCCTCCTGACGTATTCTTGATCGAAATGCCACGCGACCTCCCCATTGGGAACGGAAACCTCATGATCAACTTCGATCATGAGTACAACATTCGCGACGTGTACTACCCGCATGTCGGGCAGGACAACCAGACCGCCGGCGACGTCTCCTTCTTCGGCATCTGGTGCGACGGGACCTTCGCCTGGATTGGAAGCCCGTTGTGGAGCCGCACGCTGGAATACGAGGAGGATTCGCTCGTCACTCGGATGTCCGCGCGCGCCCCCTCCCTCGGCCTGGAGATGACGATCAACGACACTGTCGACTTCGATCGCAACCTCTTCCTGCGCCGCGTCGAGCTGCGCAATGGCAAGGCAGCGGCGCGCAGCGTGAAGCTCTACATCCACTTCGATCCGCACCTCTCGGGCAACGCGATCGGCGACACGATCTTCTTCGATCCGGAAGTCAACGGGCTGGTGGCGTACAAGGGACATCGCTACGTGCTGATGAACGGAATGGTCGACGATCATTTCGGATTCGCCTCGTTCGCCATCGGCACGAAAGAGCGCGACGGCTTCCAGGGGACGTGGCGCGATGCCGAGGATGGCAACCTGCAGCGGAACCCGATCGCCCAGGGCTCAGTCGACGCCACGGGGATGATTCCATTGACGCTCCCGCCCTCGGGGACGCAGACCGCGTGGATCTGGTGGGCGTTCGGAACGGCGTACCGCGAGGTGGCGGCGCTCGACGCCATGGTGCGCGAGCGCGGCCCCGCATCGTTTCTGCAGCGCACGCGCGACTACTGGCGGCTGTGGGCGCGCAACGAGGAGCAGGTCGACATCTCGCGCCTTCCGGAGCGGGTGCAGCGGCTCTACCGCCGCTCGGTGCTGATCATGCGCACGCACATCGACAGCAACGGCGCGGTGATCGCCGCGACCGACTCCGACATCGTGCAGTTCGGCAGAGACACCTACACCTATATGTGGCCACGCGATGGGGCAATCGTCACGGTGGCCCTGCTGCAGGCGGGCTATCCTGAGATCACGCGGCGCTTTTTCGAGTTCTGCTGCAACCTGGTGACGTCGGAGGGATTCCTGCTCCATAAATACAACCCGGACGGCTCGGTCGGATCGTCATGGCATCCGTGGATGACGGCCGACGGCAAGCGGCAGCTTCCGATCCAGGAGGACGAGACGGCGCTGGTGCTGTGGGCCCTGTGGGCGCACTTCGAGAAATTTCATGACGTCGAATTCGTCAAGCCGCTCTACAAGCCGATGGTCAAAGGCATGGGCGATTTTCTGGCGCGCTACCGCGAGCCGCACACGCGCCTTCCGGCCGCGTCGTACGACCTGTGGGAAGAGCGGCACGGGATCTCGGCTTTCACCGTCGGGGCGGTGTGGGCGGGACTCAACGCGGCGGCGAAGTTCACCGACGCCTTCGGTGAGACGGCGCTGGCGGAGAAGTACCGGCACGCAGCGAGCGAGATCCGCGATGCCGCGGCGCGCTTCCTCTTCGACGCGAAGCTCGGCCGCTTTCTGCGCATGATCAACGTCTCGCGCCGCGGCGAGGTCACGGCCGATTCGACGATCGACTCCTCCATCGCCGGGCTGTGGCTCTTCGGAATGCTGGACGTCGACGATCCGAAAATCGTCTCCACGATGGAGCAGGTGGTGGCGCGGCTCACGGTCCGCACGCCGGTCGGCGGCGTGGCCCGCTACGAGAACGATTATTACTTTCAGGCGTCGAAGGACCTGACCAATGTCGCCGGCAACCCGTGGGTGCTGTGCACGATGTCGGTGGCCCACTGGTACGCGGCGCGAGCGCGTTCGGCGGAAGCGCTGCAGAAAGCGATCGACCTGCTCTCGTGGGCGGCCGAGCACGCCCTGCCGAGCGGCGTGCTGCCCGAGCAGATCGATCCGTATGACGGGAAGCCGCTGTCGGTCGCACCGCTGACGTGGAGTCACGCCTCGTACGTGCTGGCGGCGCATCGCGTGGCCGACCGGCTGAACGCGTTCGCCGGCGCGGAGCGAGGCGAGGAGGAAATGGCCGTATGACGGTCCCGCGCATGCGTCTGCGGTCGCGCGTGCTGATGCTGACCACCGCCTTCGCGCTGGCGCTGTTGGCCATCACCGTCGGCCTGAGCTGGCGCGCGAAGATGGCACAGGACCGCTGGGACCACGTCGTGGCCGCGGAGATGCAGGCCAATGCGGTGCTCGACGAAATCATCCGCGCGCACAATGCCGTGCGCGCGCAGGGCAGCGCGAACTATGGGATCGTCCTGCAACTGCTCGATTCACCATCGCTGGCCCGGACCGACACGCGCGCGCTGCGCCGCGGCATGATCCGGTTCGAGCGGCGCCGCGACGAGCCGGCGTCGCGCGCCGTGGTCACCGAGGCGCAGCGCCTGATCGCGGCGAACGCGCGGGACATCGGCGAGCAGCTTCCAGCCCTCGAGCGCCAGTCGCGGGAGATGATGATCACCGGCGTGGCCATCACCTGGATCGTGATCCTGCTGAGTTTCGCGGCGGTTCAGATCACGCTGCACCAGGTGGTGCGGCCGCTGGAGGAGCTGGCGCGGTCGGCGGAACGGATCGCCGAGGGGGAGAGAACGAATGCCCCGGTGGCCGGCGATCTGGAGATCGCCAAGGTGGCCGAGGCGTTCAACTACATGATCTTCAAACTGCAGGAGCACGCGCGGACGGACGATCTGACCGCCCTTCCGAACTTCCGCGCGTTCCGCGAACGGATCGACGCCGAGATCGACCGTGCCGGCCGCTACCCCGAACAGTTCGGGGTGCTGGTGCTCGATCTCGACCGCTTCAAGCAATACAACGACCGCTTCGGCCATCTCGCGGGGAACGACGCCCTGCAGCGCGTGGCGCGCGCGCTGCGGATCGCCATCCGCAACGTCGACTTCGCCGCGCGCTACGGCGGCGAGGAGTTCGCCGTCATCCTCCCGCAGATCGACGATCAGGCGGTGTCGCACATCGCCGAGCGCATCCGCGCGTGCGTCGAAGGCATCCCCGCGCCGGCGGGCGGCTCGACCGTCACCGTGAGCATCGGCGGGGCGATTTATCCGGCCGACGGCACCGAGGTCGACGCGCTCTTCCGCGCCGCCGACGAACGGCTCTATCAGGCTAAGCGGGAAGGACGCAACCGCGTCATCGCTCCTGCTGCAGTTCGTCGATCAGCCGATCGACAGTCCGCGTGACGTCCGTGATGTCGCGCTCCGGGAGCTGGCTGCCAAGCGCGTCGCGCCACCGCTCGTAGGCAGGGCGGAACTTCTCCACCAGGGCCCGTCCGCGCCGGCTCAACTGCACGCGCGAGGCGCGCAGATCGGCCGGATCTCCTCGGCGCTCCGCGAATCCGAGCTGCTCCAGCCGGGCCATCATGCCTGTCATGTTCTGCTTCGAGACCATGAGCCGCCGCGCCAGACCGGCGAGCGTCAGCGGCGAGGCTGAATCGGCCAACGCCAGCAGGACCACCCACTGCTGCGGCGTGACGTGCGCCCGCTCGAACAGCGGCGCCAGCCTGCGCGTGAGCAGGTTGGCCAGCTGCAGAATGCCGGCGATGAGATCGCGCGGCGGGCCGTCCGGCATATTGTCAATGTATTGACCTTTCGGGAGAGAGTCAACTCGTGGCCTCTGGACGCGGAAGATCCGCCCTTGGGGTCGACTAGACGCGGAAAATCCCTCGTCCCGCGAAGACGGCTGCGTCGCCCAGCTCCTCCTCGATGCGCAGCAACTGGTTGTACTTTGCCATCCGGTCGCTGCGCGAGGCCGAGCCGGTCTTGATCTGACCCGTGTTCGCGGCCACCGCGAGGTCGGCGATGGTCGAGTCTTCCGTTTCGCCCGAGCGGTGCGAGATCACGCATCGGTATCCGGCCCGCTTCGCCATCTCGATGGTCTCGAACGTCTCGGTCAGCGTGCCGATTTGATTCACCTTTACCAGAATGGCGTTCGCGATCCCGCGTTCGATCCCCTTGGCGAAAATCGCCGGGTTCGTCACGAAGATGTCGTCGCCGACGATTTGCACGCTCTTCCCCATCTTCCGCGTCCACATCTCCCAGCCGTCCCAGTCGCCCTCGGCCATGCCGTCCTCGATCGATACGATCGGATACTGCTTCTTCAGCTCGACGTAATACTCGACCATGTCGGCGCTCGAACGCTTGGCCCCCTCAAAAGCGTAGTACCCGCTATCGTAGAACTCGGAGGCCGCCGAATCGAGCGCCAGCCAGATCTGATCGCCCGCCCGGTACCCGGCCTGCTCGATCGCGCTGAGGATCAGATCGAGCGCTTCGGCGTTCGACTTCAGGTCCGGGGCGAATCCCCCCTCGTCGCCGACCGAGGTGGACAGCTTCTTGTCCTGCAGGGTCTTCTTCAACGCGTGGAACGTTTCCACTCCGGCGCGGAGCGCGTCGGAGAACACGTCGAAGCCCGCCGGCACGATCATGAACTCCTGCACATCGAGGTTGTTGTCGGCGTGCACACCGCCGTTGATCACATTCATCATCGGAACAGGCAGTGTGCGTGCCCCCGGACCGCCGAGGTACTCGAAAAGCGGCAGCGTGGTGGCCTCCGCCGCCGCGCGCGCGATGGCCAGCGATACGCCGAGCGTCGCGTTCGCACCGAGCTTCGATTTGTTCTCGGTCCCATCGAGCTGCTTCATCAGCAGGTCGATCATTCCCTGCTCGCGCGCGTCCATTCCCTCGACTTCGGCCGCGATCTCGTGGTTGACGTGATTCACCGCCTCGAGCACCCCCTTCCCCCCGAAGCGTTTCTTGTCGCCGTCCCGAAGCTCCAGTGCCTCGCGCGATCCGGTCGAGGCGCCCGAAGGGACCGCGGCCCGGCCGATCGACCCGGAGTCGAGGACACAATCCACTTCAACGGTGGGGTTTCCCCGTGAATCGAGGATCTCGCGTGCGAACAGTTCGACAATCTTGAACATGGCGGCGGATTATAGAACCGACGTGAAAGACTGCTGGCGCACCCTGCGCGGACCGGCCGAGTCCCGGACGAAGATCGAACGGTCCCAGTTCCTCGGCATCGCGTTC
>DATFUW010000254.1:0-3045 GCA_035260605.1 Thermoanaerobaculia bacterium
CCGACTGGGGTGCGTTCATCGACCGCTTCCAGCGCCTTCGGTGCGCCCACCGTCGCGATTCGCCCCGGTGATCTCTGTGAAGCCCGCGGAGATCGTTCCCTACAGGACGATCGTGTACCCCAGCGTCGTCAGATCGGGCATGCGGTCGAGATAGACGTGACCGAGCGTGTGGTCGATCTCGTGCTGGAAGATGCGCGCCGGAAACCCTTCGATGTCGAACTCCGCCGGTTTGCCGTCCCCGTCGAGGCCGCGCACCTTGAGCCGCTTGTAGCGCGGCACTTCGCCTCCCAGGAATGGGACGCTGAGGCAGCCCTCCCAGTCGGTGATCGTCTCTTTGCCGATTGGCTCGTAGGAGGCGTTGAACATCACACCGGCGCTGAGCTTCGGGATCCCGCGGCGTTTGGCCACCTTCTCCTCGACCTCGAACACGAAGATGCGCAGCGGGAGATGCACCTGCGGGCCGGCCAGGCCGACGCCCTCGTACTCGTGCATGGTCTCGTGCATGTCCTCGACGAGGTCGCGGAACTTTCCGGCCCGGATGTCCTTCGGCTCGATGTCGGCGGACTTCTGCCGCAGCACCGGATGCCCGAGCCGGGCCACTTTCAGAATGGCCATCTCATCCCTCCATTACCACCACGGGCGGCTGCTGGGCCGACAGCAGAGCGAAACGGCGCATGCGCAGCGCGAGCAGGAACGCGATCAGCGTCAGCGCCGCGCCGCCGTAGAACGCCCCCTGCGCGGCGGCCAGATCGTACAGGTATCCGGCCAGGATCGGCCCGAAAAAGCGGGCCAGCGATCCCATGCCGGAGGCCAGCCCCAGCATGCTCCCGTGCTCGCTCGGCGGCGAAGCCTTGGTGATCAGCGAAGTCAGCGACGGATAGGTCAGCCCCTGTCCGACGGCGATGAAGAACGCGGCCACGTACAGCAGCGGCACGCGATAGATCAGCGGCACGAGCGCCAGGCCGATGGTGAACGATGCGGTGCCGGCGGCCACCAGCGTCTTTTCGCCGAGCGCTTTCGCCAGGCGGCCGATCAGTCCGCCCTGGATGCCTGCCACGATCACTCCCATGAAGAGGAACACGTAGGCCAGATCGAGCGGCGAGAAGTTGAACCGGTCACGCGCGTGGAGCGTGACGCTGGTCTCCATTCCAGAGACCGCCAGCAGCGACATGAACAGCGCGGCGATCACCGTGAACAGCAGCGCCTGGCCGAAGATCTCCTGCCAGACCCGCGGATCGAATTGCGGCGGAATCCCGCTGCGCACGCGCGTGTCCGGCTTCTTCGATTCCGCGAGCGCGAACAGAGCCACCATCAACGCGGCGAACGACAGCCCGGCCGCCACGGCGCCGACCAGCAGGTTCCCGGCCAGGTGACGATGCAGCCCCACCTCGGAGAGCACGCCGCTCAGCGGAGGCCCGAGAATGAATCCCATGCCGAACGCCGCCCCGATCAGACCCATCCCTTTCGCCCGGTCCTCGAACGTGGTGCTGTCGGCGATGTAGGCCTGCGCCGTACCGATGTTGCCACCGCCCGCCCCGGCGATGATGCGCGAGGCGAACAGCACGGTCAGTCCACGCGCCAGTCCGAACAGCGCATACCCGACGCAGCTCGCCGTCAGACTGATCAGGATCACGGGGCGCCGTCCGATCCGGTCGGAAAGTCTTCCCCAGATGGGCGCGAAGAAGAACTGCATGATCGAGTAGATACCCACGATGGCCCCGACCACGACGCCGCTCGCACCGTACTCGCGCGCGTAGAACGGCAGGAAGGGGATGACCATGCCGAAACCGATGAGGTCGATGAAGACGGTCAGGAAGAGAATGAGGAGCGAGGTCCGTCGCACGGAGGGAGTATACGGACTTACACTTCGCAGTCCCATGCGTCTCGTTCTCTTCGACATCGACGGAACCCTGATCACCGACGGCGGGGCGGCGCGCGAGTCGTTCGCCCGCGCGCTGGCCGAGGTCTTCGACGAGTCCGGCGAGCTGCAGCGCTACGATTTTTCCGGCCGCACCGACCCGCAGATCGCCCACATGGTGCTGCGCGACGCCGGCTGGAGCGAGCCCGCAATCGAGCACGGCATGCCCCGCCTGTGGGAGGTCTACGTCTCCGAGCTCGCGCGTCAGGCGCCGCGGCGGGCGCGCGAGCTGCCGGGGATCCGCGCGCTGCTCAACGCCCTGCGGCGCGAAACGGCCGTGACCCTCGGCCTGCTGACCGGCAACATCGAGCCCGGCGCCCGGCTCAAGCTCGAAGGGCCCGGGCTCAACGAATACTTTCCCTTTGGAGCATTCGGCAGTGACTCGGCCAGACGCGAGGAGCTTCCGCCGATCGCCGTGGATCGCGCCGAGCGCTACAACGGCATCCGTTTCCGCGGCCGCGACGTAGTGATCCTCGGCGATTCGATCTACGACGTGCGCTGCGGAGTGCCGTACGACGCCACCACGATCGCCATCGCTTCGGGAAAGACGCCGGCGGAGACACTGCGTGCCGAAAATCCGCATCATTGCTTCACCTCCGCGGACGACCTCCACCCTCTGCTGCGCGCCATCCTCGGTTGATCCGCATCCTTGCAGTACGATTGCCCCGTGCCCGCGCATGCCAGCGACATCCGCCTCATCGTCTCCGACGTCGACGGCGTCTGGACCGACGGCAAGATCATCTACGTGGGCGAGACGCGCGAGATCAAGGAGTTCAACGTGCGCGACGGCCTCGGCGCAAAGCTCGCGCAGCGCGCCGGTCTGAACATCGCACTCCTCACCAGCCGCCGCTCCCCCGCGCTCGCCCGCCGCGCGCGTGAGCTCGGAATCGACGATCTGCTCCAGGGCGCGGCCAACAAGCTGCACTCCTGCGAACGCCTGCTGCACAAGCTGTCGCTCCGCTTCGACCAGCTCCTCTACCTCGGGGACGACCTGCCCGATCTCGCTCCGATGCTGCGCGCCGGGATCTCCGCCGCTCCGGCCGACGCCGCCGGTGAAGTGCGCGAGGCCGCGCAGTGGAAGCTGCTCGCCGCCGGCGGGCACGGCGCATTCCGCGAGATGGTGGAAC
>DATFUW010000255.1:0-2646 GCA_035260605.1 Thermoanaerobaculia bacterium
TTCAACAGGTCGACCCCCTCGAATTCGATCGATCCCGAAGTCGGTTCGATCAGCCGGAGGATGCACCGCCCGACGGTGGTCTTGCCCGACCCCGACTCGCCGACGAGTCCGAGCGTCTCGCCGCGCGCGATGGCGAAGCTCACGCCATCGACCGCCTTCACGTTCGCAACGATCCGCGCCAGCACGCCGCGCTTGACCGGAAAGTATTTCCGCAGATCTCGGACGACGAGCAACCTCTCCCCTTCTCCCACCGGGACCTTGGGTGGCGGCTACGGAGCCGACCGCTCACCGCGGTCATGCGGCACCCTCACCGTCTCCCGCGGCGTTTCCTGATCCGCGGGCGTCGGCAGCTCGCCGGAGATGGCGGGAGCCTGGCCTTGGTCCCCGGGGAAGAAGGGCTTGTCGTCCATCACACGACCCTTTCGGGATCGGCCTGATCCCCGTGCAGGTAGCACCGCGCGCTGTGTCCCTCGCCGACGATCATCCTCGCTGGCTCGTTGCCGAGACAGATCGGCATCACTTCGGGGCATCGCGGATTGAACTTGCAGCCCGGCGGCAGCGCGGTCAGCGCGGGGACCATCCCCTCGATCGTGGGAAGCCGCCCTCCTTTGCGGACCACGCCGGGGAGTGACTCGAGCAGCCCGCGCGTGTAGGGATGCGCAGGGTTGTTGAACAGCTCGCGCACCGGGGCCTCCTCGACGACGCGTCCCGTGTACATGACGATCACGCGTTCGCAGAACTCGGCCACGACGCCGAGATCATGTGTGATCAGCAGAACCGAGAGCCCGAGGCGCTTCTGCAGTGAGGCGAGCAGCTCCATGATCTGCGCCTGGATGGTGACGTCCAGGGCGGTGGTCGGCTCGTCGGCGATCAGCAGCTCCGGGTCGCACGACAGCGCCATTGCGATCATGACCCTCTGCCGCATGCCGCCCGAGAGCTGATGCGGGTAGTCCTCGAGCCGTTTGACGGGATCGGGGATCGCCACCAGCTCGAGCATCTCTCCGGCGCGTCTCCAGGCGCCCTTCCTGGAGATCTTCTGGTGGATCCGGATCGCTTCGGCCACCTGATCGCCGATCTTGAACACCGGGTTGAGCGAGGTCATCGGCTCCTGGAAGACCATGGCGATATCGCGACCGCGCACGTTCTGCATCTCGCGTTCGGAGAGCTCCATCAGGTTGCGTCCGTTGAATCGGATCGCGCCGCCGGTGATCTTTCCGGGCGATACGACGAGGCGCATGATGGACATCGCCGTCACGCTCTTGCCACAGCCCGACTCGCCGACGAGGGCCAGGGCCTCTCCCTTGCGGATGTTGAACGAGACGTTGTCGACGGCGCGGACGACTTCGTCGTGCGCGAAAAACGAAGTCTGAAGGTTCTTGACCTCGAGCAGGGCCTCGGCGGGATTGACGTCGGCATCGGCGATCCGCACGCCGGTCTGACCGAGAGGCTGTTGGTCGGCGTTCACGATCGCGATCGTAGCAAGAACCGCCCCACGGTCGCGCGCGCTTCGGGGACGCCGAGGAGCATCGCCACGCCGAAATAGATGATCCCGAAGACCCCGCAGACCAGAATTCCGTCGCGGATTCGCGGAAAGATTCGCGGCAGATACGGTCCGATCCGTGGAACGGCGAAGACAAAAAACGCCGCGCCGGCCAATCCCGCCGAGATCGCCGCCGCCCATAGGCGCGCCAGGTACCCGGGATCGAGGCGGACCGTACCGATCCGCCGACCGAGGGAGCGCCGCAGCAGCAGATACTCGAACCATCCGGCGAAGCCAGCGGTGGCCGTGAGGGCGATGGCCCCCAGCGGAACGCTGCTGCCGCCGAGCAGCGGAAGCGGAACGTGGAAGAACTCCAGCGCGTCGATCAGCAGCGGCCGAAGCGGAAGGGCGAACAGGTATCCGAGCAGGGCCGTGAGCGCGACCCGCCCCGACGCGAAGTAGAGCGGCGTCTTCGTGTCGCGCAGTGCGTAGAAGGCCGACGAGTAGAGACGCCCGAGCGTGACGGCCAGCAGTCCGATGGTCGATCCGATGAGGATGTACCAGACGTAGCGCGCGTCGGCCTCTCCGAATTTTCCGCCCTGATACAGCGCGCCGACCATCGCTTTTCCGATGGCCACGAAGGCCACCACCGTCGGGACGACAAAGAATGCGATCTGCCGCAGGCCGCGGGCCATCCGCTTGCGCAGCGCGGCGTAGATCTCCTCCTCCGATCCGACAACGCTCGACATCTGCGGCAGCTCCGCCGCTGCGACCGACATCCCGAAGAGACTGACCGGGAGGATGGAGATGGCCTGTGCATAGAAGAGTCCCGCGGCCGCCGCGGTGCCGAGCAGCGTCGCCAGAAGATTATCGAGATAGGCGCTCAACTGCACCACTCCCCGCCCAATCACCACCGGTACGAAATTGCGCAGCACCTCCCGCACCGGCTCCAGGGCCGTCGTGAGAGCGAACCGGATCTGCCGGTCGTACCGAAAAACGAACGGGATCTGCACCCCGAACTGCAGCGCCGCGCCCACCACCGCGCCCCACGAAAGCGCGATTACCAGGTCGTTCTGTCGCAGACGGTTCCCGAACACGAGCAGCGCGGTGATCATTGCGCCGTTCATCAGCACCGGCGCAACGTACGACAGGAAGAACTTACGGTG
>DATFUW010000256.1:0-6841 GCA_035260605.1 Thermoanaerobaculia bacterium
CGTGGCCTGCTCTCATGCCCTGTTGCTCTATCCCACCCTGCGAGCCAACACGCAGTGGTTCGGGCCGGTGATCACCCATTTCGCCGCCTCGGGACGCGAGATCTGGCTGACGATCGACGATGGACCGACGGACGATACGCCGGCGATCCTCGACGCGCTGGCCAGGCGCGGAGTGCGGGCGACATTTTTCCTGAAGGGGGCACTGGCCCAGTCGCGCCCCGACCTCCTCGCGGCGATCGAGTCGGCCGGCCACGGCGTCGGCAACCACTCCTACACGCATCCATCCGGCACGTTCTGGTGCCTCCTCCCGGGCGAGATCGCCGGCCAGATCGACCGGGCGTCGGCCGTGCTCGGATCGCGAGACTGTTTTCGCGCGCCGGTGGGGATGAAGAATCCCGCCGTTCACCCAGCGCTGCGCGAGCGCGGGATGCACCTGATCGGCTGGACCGTGCGGGGATTCGATACCGTGACCGCCGATCCCGCGCGCATCGAGGCGCGCATCCTCCCGCGCGTCGAACCGGGCGCGATCGTGGTCCTGCACCAGGGGCGGCCGCACTCGCTCGACTGCATCACGCGCGTCGTCGATGCCCTGCTGGCAGACGGCTACGCCTTCGTCGTTCCCGAGGAAGAGCGCCTGAAGACGAACAGATAGTTGTTGAACGGCATGCGCCCGAACATCGGCCGCACATCGAGATCGAAAGTGCCGCGGAACGGCGCCTCGATCGACTCGCGCGGCGGAAAGTTCAGCCGCTCGACGCGCAGCCATCCCGCCGCGCGCGCGAGACTCTCCTGCGCGAACGTCGCCCGGTAGCGCCACGTCCCGTCCCGCAGCCCGTCGCGGATGATGACCGTCGTTGCCCGGGCCGCGAGCTGCGAAAGCAGCGCCGCCTGTTCGGCGTCGGTGAGGTAGTGCAGGACGTCGAGCAGGATCACGGTAGGGGCGAAATCCCCCACGGCACGGACATCGCCGGCCGCGAAACAGAGCTCCTGGTCGCCGTCGACGGCCGCGCGGGCGATCTCGACCTTCCGCCGGTCCTGATCGATGCCCGAGATCGGCACGGAGCATCCGCGCTCGCGCAGATAGAGCGCCAGCGCGCCGATCCCGCAGCCGAGGTCGAGGACCGACTCGGACGAATCGCGGAGCACCTCGAACACCGCCTCGTAAGCCGGGTCGGTCGCCGTCTTCACGTGAACATAGGCGCGGAGAAACAGCGTCGGATACCGTGAGGCGAACCGCATCACGATGCCAGATGCTCGATGAGGTCGATCAGCTCCGGCACGTTGAACGGTTTCGGAAGGATGGCCGAGACTCCCATCTGCAGGATGGCCTGCGGCTCGATGCGCAGGTGCGCCGACAGCACGATGATCCGCACCGTCTGCAGATGTCCCGTCTCCTTGAGGCGCTGAAGGAAGTCCCAGCCGTTCATCTTCGGCATCGCCAGATCGAGCAGGATGACGTCGGGATGATGGATCGTCAGGGCGCGGTGACCCTCCTCGCCGTCGCCCGCCAGGAGCACCTGGAAGCCGTGCCGCCGCAACGCCGCCGCCAGCATGCCACGCAGCGGCAGGTCGTCGTCGATCACCAGCACCCGCCGGCGATCGACGTCGGCGACGTGCTTACCCGGGGTCTGCGCCTGCAGTTCGTCCATTGGATGCGCCCAGATTGTAGTGCCGCTGACGGATGAGATCGACATGCAGGACGCTCGCCAGCCTCAGAACAGATCGGAGTCACCCATGGTGTAGTAGAGGTTCTCATGCATGCGTGCGGTGGCGTCCGCCATCTCGAACGGAACGCACGTCAGAGCCAGCTCCTGCGGTTCGCGGTCGGCCGCCATTCCGAGCTCCTCGAGTGCCCGGGTGAACCATGCCGGCCGCGGCGCGAACCATCCCGTCAGCAGATCGACCGGATAGCTGGGGGCCACGTGCCGGATCAGCGTTCCGACTGCCCGCGGTTCCCCCGGATCGAACAGGGCGTCGCCCCAGATGAGCGAGCGCTCCCGGATGCGGAACACACCCCAGCCGGCCAGCCTTCGCCAGCGGCGGATGGCCACGATGAAGATCCCGTCCGGCTCCTGCAGGTAGCGCCATCGGAGATAGCGCGCATCGCGCCGGACCAGAAATCCATACGCCGGAGCGACGCGCTCGAAGAACGCGTCGTATTCCGCGCCGAAGTCGCGGACCAGTTCGAGCTGAAATCCCCGAAGCCAGCGCCGCCAACCGGAGATCCGCGGCACCGGGAACCTGCGGCGCCAGACGATCACCGGCTCGACCACGGTCGCCCGCAGGAAACGAACCGAGAGCTTCTGGTGCGTCCCGGTGGTAAATCCGTAGTTGAAGGCCACCTTCCCTTCGCAGAAGCTCTCGTAGAAGTGCATCGCCGTCCGGCCGAGGATGCTGGAGAGGCCACGCCCGACCTGCCGCACCGAACGGCGGGTCATGATGTCGCCGATGTGATGCGCGACCGAGTCGCGTCCTTCGCGGTGCATGAGGACCGGGTAGCCGGCGTACTGCGCATCCAGCGCCCCCTCGGCGTCGAACGTCAGGCTGATGCGCCCGTTGTCGTACGGATTGCCTTGATACTTCCAGCGGAAAAGGCGCGGGTCCGCGGGTGCGTGGAACGATTGCGCGAAGAGATCGAGGATGGCCGTTTCGTCTCCGGGCCGGAATCGCCGGGTGACGAAGCGGGGATCAGCGGGCATGCGTCGGTTCCACCGAGGGAATCGCGCGCACCTCGAACGGGGGGCCGGCGCGGCGCCTGGCGATCACGCGGATCGATCCCGAGCTCACCAGCAACGGGTCGGGGAGCAACCGCAGCAGACCGCGCACGAGTGCCGCGAGCCACGGCCATCGGATGTCGATCCAATGCCGGAGGAAGCGATGGTCGCGATACTCGAAGGCCGGCGCGATGGTCACGATCTCGAACCCGGAGTCCTCCAGCAACTCGATCAGCGCCGAGCGCGAATAGAAGATCCGGTGTGGCCGGAAGTTGTGCGCCAGGCGCGTTCGCTCCGAAAGGAGATAGAGAATGCCCTCGGTGTCGAACGTGGTCAGCAGCAACGCGCCGCCCGGTTTGAGCAGATCCTTCATGCGCGCCAGCGCGTCGTGCGGGTCGGGCATGCTCTCGAAGACATGGTCCGTGGTGATGACATCGAAGGCCGGGCCGGTGTTTACGAATCCGCTGAGCGTCGAGCAGTACACCTCGAGCCCCTTGGCCCGCGCCATCCGCGCCGTCGCCTGAGCGCGGTCGATCCCCACGTACTCGTACTCGCGTGCCGCTGCCAGCCCGAAGCTGCCGTCGCGCACCCCGATCTCCAGCACGCGCGCCCGCGAGGGGACCTGACGGCGGAGCACCGACAGCCGCCGCAGGCTCGTCTTCTCCCGCGCCGTGCGTGCGTGGACCGTCTCCTCCCCCACTTCGGCCGGCGCCGCGGCCGGCCGCGGCTCGCGCCAGACCGGCTGCACGTCCTCGACCCCGTCCGCCCGCCCGAGGTAACGGCATTTGCATCTGCTGCAAGCACGGATCACGTTTCCCGGGATCTGCGCCCAGTTCCACACCTCGGTCGAGAAGCAGACCGGACAGCGCCGCGGGGCGCGATATCCGTGGTTCCTGTCGGTCATCCGGATCCGCACCGTGGCAGCGACGCCGCTCGAAACGCCGAACGAAGCGGACGAGGGATCGGCGTCCATCGCCAGCCGTTGCACCCGGAACCCGTATTTGCTCGCGAGATAGGCGATCTCGAGTTCCAGTCCGCGGCTCCCGGACCGCGACTGTCCGATGAGCAGACGCGCGGCATCCGCCGACATGGCCATGAAGTGCACGCGCGGATCGGGAAGGATCGGCGCAAGCAACGCGCGCAGCAGGGGATTCCCGTGAGCGGAGTGGCTGCGCGTTCCGAACACCACGTCGGCGCTTCCCGATTCGATCATGGCCACGGCGTCGCCGATCGCCGCGGCGGCGTATGGGAGAGCCGGATCGACGATCGCCAGCACGCTGCCTTTCGCTTCCACGGCCCCGCGGCGGATCCGGAACCCGGCGTTTTCGCCGTCGCGCGCGTCGAGCACCCGGACGTCGAAGTCGAAGCCGGTCGCCTGCAGGTACCGGTCGATCTCCTCGATCGTCGACGGGAGTTCCGCGGACGGTCTGCTCAGCGGCACCAGCACGGAGACGCTCGTCGCGCTCATGACGGTATTCTAGCTCTCACGAACGTCGCCATGACGGAGGCGGTTCCGCGGTCGATCAGCCGTAAATAGAGACACTCGCCGCGATACGCGTCCCAGACCTCCTCCGGGATCTCGAGCGCTCCCGGGTCTGCGAAATGCCCGGCAGCGGTGTCGAATGAGGACAGCGGCGACGCCTCGACCACGATCCCGGTCCGTTCGATCGTGATCCGATCTCCTTGCAAGGGAAGCACCGCCTCGCCAGCCGGCAGAGGCCGCTGCAGGCGCTTTGCAAAAGGCGCAAATCGCCCCCATTTCGAAAGGTAGGCGCGCTCGGATTCCGCGTACGCGACGGCCGCTCGGTCGGACGACGCGGCGCTCTGGTTGTAGAGGTGCCGGCATTGCGCGTCGGGGACGTAGAGGATCCCCGTCCGCACGCGGCGCAGAAAATCGATCTCTTCGAAATAGAGATGAAATCGCTCGTCGAAGCCACCGACGCGGTCGAACGCCGCCGGCCGGATGGCCATGACCGCTCCCGAGAGAGCCGCGACGGCGGTCGGGCGCCGCAGGGACCAGAAGGCCATGCGCCTCCGGATCCGGCGATGGTCGCGTGCACGGCGCCACGCGGCCGACCGGCTGGCCAGCGCGAGATCGAGGACCTGCGCCGGCGTGTGTCGTTCGGCCGGAGGGAGGAACCACGAATGTTCGTCATCCCAGAACAGCGCCGGTCCGGCGACGTCCGCATCGCTGTCGCCGAGACGATCGATGCATGCCGACCCGAAGCGAACGTCGGGATTGGACACGATCAGCAGCTCGCCGTCGCAGCGCCTCCGTGCGCGGTTGATCGCCGCGCCGTATCCGAGGTTCGACTCGGCGGCGATGAGAACGTCCGCGAGGGGCCGGAGCGCCGCGGCTTCGCCGGCGTCCGTGCTGTTGTCGACGACGACGACCTGGAGCGGATCGCGCGATGCCGCACGGGCCGTGCGGATCGCCTCGGCAGCGAGTTCCGCGGAATGAAAGTTGACGATGATCAGCGAGACGTGCGCGGGCATCAGCGGCCGGCCACCGCCGCCATGGCCGGCTCCACGGACCACTGGTGGTCCACGGCCACGAGGCCGATCTCGAAGCGGTCGCCGTTGATGGTGAACCCAGGCGAGAGGTCGCGGCGGTCAAAGACGCTGATTGCGTTCTCATCGCCGACGTAGACCACGATCGAATACTCACCGCGGTTCAGCGGGACGCGCAGCAGTTCGACGCTGAACTCGTAGTCATTGCGCCCGCTCAGCGGCGCGACGCCGTCGGAGTGCGTCCCGACGGCGAAGCACTGCAGGTCGTCCGCGGAGCGGTTCACGCCGATCATGACATGCACCGGCTGCTGCGGGCTGTCCGAGTGCAGGCGGATCCGAAGCCGGATGTCGTCGCCCCGCTCGAACCCGTCGCGCGGATTGCCGTTGCTGTCGCAGACCACTGCGTCGACGATGCGCACCGGCGACGCTGCGCGCTCGTGCTCCGGCTCCCCCTCCGCCGCCGGATGCGCGCGGTCGCGCTGCAAGAGGAAGGACTCGTACTCGTGCACCACGTCGAGCGCCGGTCCGTAACGCATCACCGATCCTTGATCGAGCCAGAGGGCCCGCCGGCAGACGGAGCTGATGTAGTACAGCGCGTGCGAACAGAAGAGGATCGTCCTCCCCTGCTGCTGGAACTCGCGGATCTTGTCGACGCACTTCTTCTGAAAATGCCCGTCGCCCACCGCGAGCGCCTCGTCGATGACCAGGATGTCGGGATCGACGTTCACAGCCACCGAAAACGCGAGGCGCATGTACATGCCCGACGAGTACGTCTTCACCGGACGGTCGAGGAACGTCCCCAGCTCGGAGAACTCGAAGATCACCGGCAGCTTCTTCTTCAACTCCGCGGGAGGCAGCCCCAGGATCGTGGCGTTCAACGCGGCATTGTCGCGCCCGCTGAACTCCGGATGAAAGCCCGTCCCCAGTTCGAGGATCGAGGCGATCGTTCCGATCGTCTCCATCGTCCCGCTGGTCGGCCGGGTGACGTTGCACAGGACCCGGAGCAGCGTGCTCTTCCCCGCCCCGTTCTGACCGATGATGCCGACCGTCTCGCCGCGCTCGACCTCGAAGCTGACGTCCTGCAACGCGGGAAAGACCGTGTGCCGCGGCCGCCGCGAAAAAAACTCCAGCACGCGGTCGATCGGCCGCGGATAGATGTCGTACTGTTTCGTCAGCTCGACGGCGCGAACGGCCGTTTCCATCCAGCTATTCTACTTTCCGCCGTTCCGCTGGCGCAGAAAAGCGAGGTACTCGTCGATGGCCGTCGGCCGTTGCGGGATGCGGATGGCGCTGATCAGAAAGCGGTTGCTGCCGTCGTGATCGATGCGGATCGCCGCCTCGATCTCCGCCGCCGCGTCTCCGAAGCGACCCTCGTTCGCCCCGAGCAGCGCGGCGTAGACGTGCGGCTCCGCCGATTCGGGGCGGATCCTGCCCGCGGCCGCGAACTGCTCCTGCGCCTCGGCGTTCCGTCCGGCGCGGCTGAGCAGCGCGCCGTAGTTCATCCGCGCGTCGTACAGGTTCGGATTGAGGCGCAATGCCTCGGCATACTGATCGAGTGCCGCACCGTCGGCACCAAGCCGCCCTAGGACCGCCCCGAGCGAGTTGTGCAGGTCGGC
>DATFUW010000257.1:0-3506 GCA_035260605.1 Thermoanaerobaculia bacterium
CATCAGCAGCAGACCGGTCACCGTCTCCACGAGAAACAGGAAGAACGAAGTCCCTCCCATGCACCAGGTGTAGCTCATGCGCACGCCCGAGCGGCGCACTTTCACCGGGTGCAGATGGAGGATCAGCGATCCCAGCACCGCGAGCACGCGCTTGCGGTTCGTGTTCGGCACACCGACCCGGAAGATCGACTTCCAGATCTGCGAATTGACAATTCCTTCCTGAAGTGTCTTTCCGTTCGCCATTCTCTCTCTCGAGTAGGTTGTCGGGTTGTCGCGTCGTCAGGTCGCGGAGGACCCGGCGACGCGACAACCGGACAATTCAGACTTTGATGAATGCATCCGGGTCGCTCCACTGCCCCAGTTCGTAGCGATACGACTTCGACTTGTCAACGACCATCTGTCCGTCGGCGGGATCGAGAAAGATCTTGGCCCGCTCCAGTGGACGCGGCGTCGGGCCTTCGAAATTGATTCCCGACTTGTAATAGCCGCTGCCGTGGCAGGGACACTTGAACTTGTTCTGCGTGGGAAGCCAGTTCGGCGTGCATCCGAGATGCGTGCAGACGGCGATCAGCGCGTAGACGATCTCCTCGGTGCGCACGATCCAGATGCCGTACTTCTCTTTCCAGCGCTCGTCGACGTCGCCGATGGCGTAGTCGCTCGCGTAACCGGCCTTGAACTTCTGCACCGGCTCGAACAGCACGTTCGGGAACATGAACCGTCCGAGGACGCTGGCCAGCCCCCCGAGCGCCGCCGTGAGGGTCACCCAGGCCAGAGTGATGACGAACGGGAAGCTACGACGGCTGATTTCGCCCTGCTCGCGGATATCGGCAGCTGCGCTGCCTGCGAGGGGCGTCTTGGGGACTACTGGATAAGGCGTGAGTTCTTCCGACATCGGGAGATTGTGAAGAACCGGAACAAGCGGAGACTAATATCCGCATTTCGGTGACCGATGTCAACGATAAAGGTGACCGACGCCACGAAATGAAGTGACCTTAGCGGGAGGAGGTCAGCGCGGTCTTCGCTTCGGCGCGCACGCGAAGACTCGGATCGCTCGCGGCGATGCGCTGCAGACCGGCGCGGGCCTCAGCCCCGCCGAGCCGCGCGTACGGCGCCATGGCCATGATCATCACGTCTTCGCTCTGGTCCTCGCGGATTCCCGCTGCGCGCGACAGCCGCGTGCGGTCGAGCATCTCCCGGAGCACCGGGACGGCGCGCGCATCATCGAAGCGCGACAGCGCCAGGGCGGCGTTCCAGCGGACGTCCGGCACCTCATCGGCCAGTCCCTCCACCAGTGCCGGAACCGCGCTCTCGTCGTGGATCTCCCCCAGCGTGTAGTACGCCGTCTTGCGCACGTCGCTCTCCCGATCGCGCGCGGCGCGCGCCACGGCCGGAACGGCGGCCGGATCGCGCAGCTCGCCGAGGGCCATCAGCACGTAGATCCGGTTCTCGACTTCCTTGTCGCCAAGCGCCGCCTGGAGCACCGGAGTGGCGCGACGGTCGCCGAGCGTGCCGAGGACCATGCTGAGATAGCGGCGGATCCGCGGGTCGTCGTCCTTGGATTGGAGGTAGATCGCCGCGACCTGCGGTTCGAGATCGGGATACTGCGCCGCTTCCCCCCGCTTGAGCGACTTCGAGAGCTGATATGCCGCCTGCCATCGCTCGTGCGAGCTCCCGGAGCGGATCGTGTTCAGGTAATCGGGGATCGTGTGCCGCTCCGTCGCCAGCTTCCCGAACAGCAGAAACACGCCCACGGCCGCCAGAACGATGCCCAGCGGGAAGATCACGAACTGGAACAGGATCGTGCGGGAGGACTCTTTGGGGAGGTCGCTCATGTAGTCCGAAGCGTGAGGGGCTTACCTCCCCGTGCCCGCCACCACGAAGTCCGGCAGGTACCCCTTGAGCTGGGTCGGCGCGTTCGGCACCACGATGGCGTCCTTGTCGCACACCGACTCGCAGAGGCGGCAGGCGACGCACTTGTTCTTGTCCACGAAGGCCACCTTGTAGTGGTTGGCCACCGTCTCGTCCTCGGGGTCGATCATGCGGATGCATTCGAAGGGGCAGATGTCGACGCAGAACTCGCATCCCGTGCAGAGGTCCTTGATCACCTCCGCCTTGGGGATCTCCTTCGGCTTCACCCGGGGGATGAAGTCGCCGTGCTGGTTCTGGATCGCGTCGACCGGACAGTAGATGCCGCAGACGGAGCAGTCGATGCAGCGCTCGGGGTGAATGTAGTACTGCCCGCGCGCCGTGCCCCAGATGGTGTTCGTGGGGCACTTCACCTCACAGACGCTGCAGCCGATGCACTTGTCGGTGATGAAGTGGGGCATGGTCGATCAGTTTACCTTAACAATCGCAGCACGCGCGTTGACATACACCGGCATCGCCGTCCGCGTCCGGCGGATGATCACCAGCTCGGGGGCAGCGCGCTCTCCAATCCAGAGAAACGGTCCGGGAGGAGGAACGCTTCCCGGACGAGCCAGGGCGCGCCATCCGGGGTGCTCCGCCTGCTCAGCGGGGAAGGCTTGCACGCGCCCGTCGAGCACGCTTGCTGCCTCGAGATAGAGATAGCCGCTGGCGACGATCCGCTCGCCGGGAGAGGCGATGCGTGCGAGCTGTTGTGCCGCGGCGCGGTAATCGTCGACCGGCCGCTGCCAGTGCTCGGCGATACCCTGGATGCAGAACGCCGCGCCGACGGCCACCAGCAGCGGCACCATCCACCGCCGCGCCGAGAGCGCGAGCCAAAGCACCAGCGGCGCGGCGATCACCGACTCGAAGCGCAGCGGAAAATACACACCGAGCGCCAGTGCCAGGCCGAGCGGGACGAGCGTCATCACGGCAAAGCGGTTGACGCGTACGGCGGCCGCGACGAGCAGCGCGCCCCCGGCGATCGCCAGCCACAAGGGAGGCCGCGCGAACAGCACCTCGGGATAGTGAATCGTTCCGATCCAGGCGATCGCCATGCGGGGCTGCTCGAAGGCCAGCCACGCGCCGGGAGCGAAGAGCAGGAACAGCCACCAGCGGCGCCAGGCCAGCGGAAAAAAAAGCACGCCGTAGTAATGCGAGTAGGCGGCGGCGACGAAGGCCAGCGCCGCGGCCGTCGGGCGCTTCGCGTCGAGGGCCAGCACGCCGAACGTCACGAACATCGCGCAGAGCGCATAGGCCCGCGCGTCGACCGAGAAGAGCACCGCGGGCGGAAAGACAGCCAGCAGCAGCGCCGCCGTGTTCCGCTTCGCGATCAGCAGCGCCGCAAGGGCGGCGGCGGCGAACAGCAGCGAGACCGCCCGCAGCACCGCCACCGGCGGGTTGCCGATCAGATGGACCAGAAAATAGTAAAGCGGCGGCCCGGAGTCGTGGTGCAGAGCCGCGAGGATCCCTTCGAAGCGCTTCGCCGAGATCCAGCGAGTGAAGAGCTCGTCGAAGAACGGCCGGCGGGCGAAGAGCAGCGCCACCCGGGGCACCAAAAAAAGGATGGCCACCAGAACCGGGTGCGGTCCCCGCTCCACGAC
>DATFUW010000258.1:0-2222 GCA_035260605.1 Thermoanaerobaculia bacterium
GGCGCCGGGCGCCGGACGTCGGACGTCGCGAAAATCCAATCCCGATCCGGCGCCCGACACCGGCCCGCGGAAGCACGTCGTCCTCTCGCATCCCGATCGCGTGCTCTATCCGCGCGACAAGTTCACGAAGCAGGACGTGGCGGATTACTACGACGCGGTCGCCGCGCCGATGATCGCCGCATTGCACGACCGCCCACTCTCGCTCGAACACTGGAACCAGGGAATCGACCGGCCGCCGTGGTTTCAACAGAACATCGGCCGCGAAGGGCCGCCGTGGATGACGACGGTCTCCACGCCGACCCGCGGCGGCAGCCGCAAGAGCGTGCGGCACCTGGTGATCGAGGATCGCGAAACGCTCCGCTGGCTGGCGCAGATGTCAGTGCTGACCGTCCACATGTGGTCGTCGCGTGCCCCGACGCTCGAACAGCCTGACTGGCTTGTGTTCGATCTCGATCCGGCCAAGGGGAAGGGGATCGAGCAGGCGATCGAGGCCGCGATCATCATCCGCGGTCTGCTGGAGCACCTCGAACTGCCGAGCGTTCCAAAGACGTCCGGCAAGCGCGGCATCCACGTCTTCATTCCGTTGGCCCCGGGCTACACACACGAGGAGGCTGCGGATTTCGCCTGCTCGATCGGTGCGGCCGTGGCCGAGCAGGTCCCGTCGATCACGATGGAGCGGGCCATCGCCAGCCGGCGCGGCCGGCTCTATCTCGACTGCCTGCAGAACGGATACGGAAAGACGATCGTCGCCCCCTACTCGCCTCGGGGCATCGACGGAGCGCCGGTGTCCGCTCCGCTGCGGTGGGAGGAAGTGACGAAGAAGCTCGATCCGAAGCGGTTCAACATCCGGACGATGCCCCGACGGCTGGCGAAAGTCGGCGACCTCTTCGCTCCGCTGCTGAGGTCGGGAGCGAAGCTGCCGAGCCTGGCGCGATGAACCGCGCAATCCGGAATCTCGCAATGAGGGCCACCGTTATTTACGTACATGGGCGTCAATGTAATCTTCGGATTGTTCGCCGGCTTGTTCCTCGTCGCGAGCATCTACTTCCTCGCGGGGATCCGGCGAGACCGCAACTGGCACGAAGACTTCGAAAGCCCCGCCTGGGGCAAGTTCCTCGTCGGCGCGGTCTACATCGCCGTGACCGTGCTGCTCATCTGGGCGCTGCTCCACGGACACCACATGCTGGCCATGCATCACCTCGGCGCCGGGCGTTCGTGAGCCGCGGCGCCATAGGAGCGCAGCGTCCGTGGTCCGAAACCGAGCCTGGCGCCGGCGCGTGATGTAATGGCGCCAGCACCGCCCGGCGGAAAGCATATGAAAGCGATCGTCACCGGAGCATCGAGCGGAATCGGTGAGGCCGTGGCGCGGGAACTGACACGGCGCGGATACGCGGTGGTGCTGCTGGCGCGGCGCCGGGAGATGCTCGAGCGGGTCGCCGCGGACCTTCCGGGGAGCGTGCCGGTCCCGTGCGACGTCACCGACGCAGCCGCGGTGCGCGATGCCGTCAGGCGCAACGGCCCGTTCGACGTCGCCGTGGCCAACGCGGGGATCGGCGCGACCGGTTGGGCGGCGAAATCGGTCGCCGACGCGGAGTTGATGATGCGCGTCAACTACTTCGGGATGCTGCATCTTTTCGAGGCCGTGATCCCGGCGATGATGGAGCGGCGCTCGGGGCGGTTTGCCGGGATCGCTTCGCTCGCCGGACTCCGGGGCCTGCCGAGGAGCTCCGGATATTCGGCGAGCAAGGCGGCCATGCAGGCCTTTCTCGAGGCGGCGCGGATCGAACTGGCGTCGTTCGCCATCCGCGTGACCGTCGTCAATCCCGGCTTCGTCGCGACGCCGATGACGGAGAAGAACGAATTCCGGATGCCGTTTCTTGTGCCGGTGGACCGCGCCGCGAAGCAAATCGCCGGCGGGATTGAGCGCGGAGCGCGCGTCATCGAGTTCCCTCTTCCCATGTCGATGGCCACCCGCATTGCGCGCGTGATGCCGGCATGGATGTACGACCGCGCGGTTGGGGTGTACGCGAAACGCCGCGTGGACGCGAAGAAGATCCGGCGATGAAACGGCTCCTGCGCCAGACGCTCGAGGTCCGCGGATGGGCGCTCCGCAACGTCTTCCTGCTCTTCTTCGTCCAGCCTTCGATCATCGCGCTCGACGACGACCGTTGTGAGGTCGTGGTCCCGCTGAACTGGCGCACCCGGCGGCACGACATCCGGGC
>DATFUW010000259.1:0-7708 GCA_035260605.1 Thermoanaerobaculia bacterium
TCAGAAACGAGAACACCACGGCCGCCGCGCTGAAGCCGAGGGCGCGCATGGTGGCGATTTCCCGTCCCCGCTCCGCCACGGCCGAGACCATGGTGTTCAGCGCTCCGAATACGGCTCCGATGGCCATGACGAAGGCCACGAGCCCCCCGAGCACCGTGATGAGGCGGGTCATCGACTGTGACTGTTTCGCGTAGTAGTCGATCTCGCGGCTGACATCGACGTTGAGCCGCGGGTCTTTGGTCACGGCGTCCTTGAACTGCTGGAAGGCGTCCGGCGACGTGAGGTGCACCGTCACCGACTGGAAGACATTCGGCGGGCGCTTGTAGACGTCGTCGAGGACTTTCGCGTCGCACCACGCCTCGGAGTCGAACGCCGAGCCGTGCGCGTCGAACAGACCGGTGACCGTCCACTCCCCTCCGCCGAAGCGGACTTTGTTGCCGACGTTCAGCCCGCTGTACGTGGCGGCCGCGTTCTTTCCGACCACCAGCTCCGCCAGTCCCGGCCGGAACATGCGTCCCTCGATCATCCGGATGCTGCTGCGAATGCGAAACACATTCGGCGAGACGCCGCGGATCTCGACATTCGCATCGGTCCCGGTAGAACGCAGCGGAAACGGCGCGACCACGACGACCTCGGAAGTCACCAGCGGCGCGCCGCCTGCCCGCGCAACGCCCGGTTTGTCCTGCAGGATGCGGATCGTGTCGAGCGAGACGCCGCTCATCATTTCTGCAGTGGCGCCGGCACGGAGCACGAGCGCGTTGTCCGGCGAACCCGAGGAGACCAGCGTGGCCCGGAATCCGCGCGCCAGCGACAACATGGCCACGAAGACTCCCACCGTCCCCGCGATCCCCAGCACGGCCACGATCGCCGAGGTCCAGCGGGCTTTCACGCTGCGGACGTTGTAGATCACCGGAATGGCCATGGTCATACTCTCCGAAGGGCGTTGATCACGCGCAGGCGCATGGCGCCGATTCCCGGCAGCAGTCCGGCGCAGAAGCCGACCGACAGCGCGAACGCGATCCCCAGTCCGAGCATGGCCTTCGACAGCACGAGGTTCGGCAGCAGACCGTTCAGCGCCGTTCCGAGGACGGGAATGGCGCCCATCGCCAGGAGCAGCCCGAAAACACCGCCGATGAGCGCGATGAGCAGCGATTCTGCCAGAACGAATAAAAGCACTCTGCCGTCCGAGAAGCCGATGGCCTTCAGCACGCCGAGCTCGTTCGTCCGCTCGCGGACCGAGATGGCCATCGTGTTCCCGGTCACCAGCAGCAGGGTGAAGAAGACGACGGTGCCGATCGTGAGGATCAGGAACTCGATGTTCCCGAATTGTTTGACCCAGCTCGCGGCGAAGGCCGATTCCGTCTCCGTCTTCGTCTCGTACGGGCTGTTGGCGAACTGCGTGTCGATGGCCTTCGACACGCGGAGCGCGTCGTCGGGCGAGTTCAGCTTGACCGTATACCACCCGACGAGCCCTTTGACCCGATCGGGAACGTGCTCGGTGAAGTAGTCCCACTGGAACCAGAACTGCGTCTCATCGTCCTTCGGCGACTTTCCGTGGTAGATGCCGTCGAGGTTGAATTCCCACGCGCCGGCGCCCCAGATGACCCCGCGGATGGGAATGCGATCGCCGACCTTCCAGCCGAAACGGGCGGCCGTGCGCGCGCCGGCGATCGCTCCCTGGCGGTCCCTGAGGAAATTCTTCCACTGATCTTCGGGAACGATCAGCTCCGGATAGACGGTCCGCTGGTTCTGCGGGTCGATCACGAACTGCGGGAAGAAGTTCCGCTCGTCCTGATAGACGCCCCCGAACCAGTTGTCGTGCGTCACCGCCTGCACGCCCGGGATGGCCCGGATCCGGTCGCCATACGACAGCGGCAGAGGCTGGATGATGGAGACCCGGTTGATCGTCACCAGGCGGTTGGCATTGGCCACGTCGGCGCCACGGCCGAACGCGTCCTTCACCACGGCGAGAAATGCGAACAGGAACAGCGCCACGGCAAACGAGCCGATGGTCAGCATGAGGCGCAGCTTCTTCCGGAAGAGATTCGCGAAGATGAGACGGAAGAATCTCATGCGCCGCCTCCGGCCATGGCGTCCTGCCGGAAGTTCGATCCCTCCACGAGGACTCCCTTATCGAGATGGAGCACCGTGTGCGCGCGTCCCGCCACCACCGGATCGTGCGTCACCATCAGGACCGTCTTGCCGTGTTTGTCGACAAGCTCGATGATGAGCGCCATGATCTCGTCGGCACTCTTCCGATCGAGATCGCCGGTCGGTTCGTCGCACAGAAGATAAGTCGGATCGGAGACGATGGCCCGGGCGATGGCCACCCGCTGTTCCTGTCCCCCCGAAAGCTGGCGCGGGAAGTGGTCCAGGCGTTCGGTCAGACCGACGATGGACAATGCGGTCTCGACGTGCTGGCGCCGCTCCGATTTCGACAGGCGCGTCAGCAGCAGCGGAAGCTCCACATTCTGATATGCGGTCAGCACGGGAATCAGGTTGTACATCTGGAAGACGAATCCGACGTGCCGGGCACGCCACTGCGTCAGCTTCGACGACGACATGTGCGTCAGCTCGTCGCTTCCGATGGAGATCGTCCCGGCGGTCGGCACATCGAGCCCGCCCAGGAGATTGAGCAGGGTGCTCTTGCCCGAGCCGCTGGGGCCCATGAAGGCGATGAAGTCGCCCTTGTCGACGTCGAGGTTCAGCCCCTGCAGGACCTGAATCATCTCGCTGCCGTGGCGGTACGTCTTGTTGAGGCCCCGCACCTGAATGAGGGCCGAGGAATTGCCGACGTTGGTCACGCTGACCATGCTCTTCTCCTTGCCGAACGGGATGGGGTCAGGTCTTGAATTTGGTATTTTCTACAGGGTGTAGCAAATACCAAATTCAAGACCTGACCCCATCCCTCCCACCGACCTGCACGGTCTGGCCGTCACGCAGATTGTCCGGACCCTGCACGACGAGCTCATCGCCGGGATTGATTCCTGCAAGCACTTCCACATCATCGCCGGCCTGATTGCCGAGCGTCACCGCGCGCCGTTCCAGTTTCCCGTCGCGCACCACGAAGACGTACGCCGCCGCCCCTTCGCCGCGCACCGATTTCCGCGGGATGATCGCCTTCGCCGCCGCCCCTTGTTTCGCCGTCCCTTCGTCCTCGAGAAACGCGACTTTCACACCCATGTCCGGAAGGATTCTCGGATCGAGATGATCGAAGGAAATGCGCACCTTCACCGTGGCCTTCTCGCGGTCGGCTGTGGGGATGATCGTGCGTACGTGTGACGGGATCTGCCAGTCGGGGTACGCGTCGAGCGTGGCCATGACCCGCTGGCCGGGCTTCACGCGCGCGATGTAGGCCTCGTTGACGTCGACTTCGATCTCGTTCGAGTTCATGTCCACGATCGTTGCGATTCCGGTGCGGGTGAATCCTCCGCCGGCCGAGATCGGGGAGACCATCTCCCCGACCTGCGCGTCCTTCGAGACGATGATCCCGCTGAAGGGAGCGTGGATCACACAGTTGTCGACCGCCTGCTGCGCTTCGAGCACGCGAGCCTGCGCCGCATCCTCCTGCTCTCTCGCCAGGTCGATTTTCGCCTGCAGGCTCCTGACGTTCGTGCGCGCCGCATCGAGGAATTCCTGGCTCTGGATCTGCCCGGCGTGCAGCTCCTGCGCGCGGCGGAGCTCGATCTCCGCGTACTGCAACTGTGCCTCGAGGTCCGGGATGGCCGCCTTCGCGGCATTGCGATCCGCGATGACCGCCGCGAGCGTGCGTCGCGCGTCGGAGTCGTCGAGCGTCGCCAGGAGCTGCCCCTCCCTGACCGCATTCCCCTCATCGAAAAACACGCCGGTGACGCGCCCGGTGATCTTCGCGGCGACCGTCGCCCGCCGCCGCGGAGTCACATAGCCGCTGGCGTTGAGCAGCGTCGCTCCCTGCGCGCCGCCGGCCGCGCGCGCCTGCGCCACTTCCACCACCGGCGCCTTTCGCCGAAGCGCAAGCACGGCGCCGGCCACGATGACCAGCACGCCGAGCGAGACAGCCACGATGCGCCAGAACTTCCCCGCAGCACCACCCGCACGGGCGGTGTCGTGGATCTTCAGCGAAGAGAGATCTCCGGCGGGCATACGAGGAGGACGACGACGCCGCTACTATACGGGAGATCAGCGCTTTCTGGATGATCGGGCCACGGTCGCCGCGTAGGCCTCCTTCACGACCGAGGCGACGGTCGGCCACGCGACCCCTCGGTCCAGCCGAAGGCCGATCCACACGCGGGCGAACGCCTGACGGTGGTTCATTTCGCCTCCCTGGCTTTCGCCTGCGCGACGATCACCTCGACGTCGTGCAGCAGCTTCTTTGCGTCGTACAGAATCCCGTCCTTCATCACGTAGTTGATGCCGCCGATGCGTTCCGCCTTTCCGGTGGCATCGTTCACATGGAGCCATCCGGTGCCGTAGAGGACCTTGAAGTTCGCCAGCGGGTTCTGGTCGATCAGCACCAGATCGGCGAGGTATCCGGGCCGGACGACGCCGAAATCGGGCTTCGTCCCTTTCGGCGCGGTGATGGCCTCCGCCCCCCACATCGTCGCCGAGCGGACGACCTCCAGGGGCGTGAATCCCGCCTCCTGCAGCAGCTCGAGCTCGCGGATGTAGCCGAACCCGTAGAGTTTGAAGATGAAGCCGGAGTCGGAGCCGGTGGTCACGTGGCCGCCGCGGTTCTTGTAGTCGTTCAGGAACCGCATCCAGATGCGATAGTTGTTCTTCCACTCGATCTCGTCGGCGGTGGTCCAGTTGAACCAGTACGAGCCGTGCGCCTGCCGGCTGGGCTGATAGAAGCGCCACAGCGACGGGAGCGTGTACTTGTCGTGCCACTCGGCGCGCATGGCGCGCATCAGGTCGCGGCTGGCCTCGTAAATCGTCAGCGTGGGATCGATGTTGAAATGCAGCTTGATCAGCTCGTCGATGACCGCGTTCCACTGCTCGCTCTCCGGAGGCGCCGCCTGTTTCCAGAGACGCCCCGCCTGGCCGAAGCGGTCCTGCTCGTCGTTGTAGTTGTAGTCGGGCGGGAAGTCCTGGATGGTGCGGTCGATGAAGAGCGACTCCGGCAGACCGTACCAGTGCTCCATGCCGCGCAGTCCCATGCGCGCCATCTGCACGACGTTCGACTGCGCGACGCCGAGCTGCGCCAGGTGCGTGGTCGATCCGAGGTGGAGCTTGTTCGCCTCGTCGAGCAGCGCGGCGAGAACGTCGGGGGCGAAGAGCGGCGCGGGGCCGAGGATCTTGAGCCCGTCCGCTCCCTTCTTCGCCACCCACTGCGCGAATTTGCGCGCCTGCTCCGGAGTGTCGATCTCGCCGCCGTCCCACATGCGGCCCTGCGTGAAGACGTAGGGAACGATGCGCGGCGCGACGATCTCGTTCCGCGCGCTGCGGTCGCGCTCGTGCAGGCACCAGTCGACGCCGTTGCCGCACCCCGGCTCGCGGACGGTCGTCACTCCGTGGGCCATCCACAGCTTGAATACGTACTCGGCCGGAGTGCCCTGCGCGGCGCCGCCGGAGTGTCCGTGCAGGTCGACGAAGCCGGGCAGCACCCAGAGGTGCGATCCGTCGATCTCCTTCGTGGCTCCCGCCGGCCGCCCTTGTTCGCGGATCGGCACCTTCGGGAAGCCAACGCTGCGGATCTCGCGGATCCGGTTCCCCTCGATGACGATGTCCACGGGGCCGACCGGCGGCGCGCCCGTGCCGTCGATCAGCGTTGCCCCGCGGATGATCAGACGCGCGAACGGACCCTCCCCCTCGTCGGGGCGGCGATCGGGCGCGTAGGGCACCGATTGTGCGAACGCACCCGTGGCAAAAAGCAGGAGCACGAGCAGGCGTTTCATGATGGGAGATACGATAGCAGCCTCGATGGACATTCGGGTCGCGAGCTGGATCGAACTGCAGGAGACGCTCTTCGCCGACTCCTATCAGGAGCGTCTCCAGCGTTTCCGCTCGGCATTCGTCTTCCGCGGCGTCCCGCGGGTGACGCATACCCTCGACACCAGTCTCCAGACCGGCGGGTTCGTGGAGCACGAGAAGCATCTGCTGACCAGCTTCCGCAAGTACGCCGTGGAGCGCTCCGTCCATGGCGACTGGATCTGGAACTGGCTGTCGCTGGCCAAACATCACGGGCTTCCCACCCGAGTGCTGGACTGGACGTACTCGCCGTACGTCGCGCTTCATTTCGCCACCGAGAACTTCCGGGAGTTCGATCACGACGGCGCGATCTGGTGCGTCGACTACCGGCAGACCAACAGCATGCTTCCGCAGCCGCTCCGCGCGATGCTCGGCGGCGAGAGCGCCAACATCTTCACCACCGAGATGCTGATGCGCGTGGCCACCTCGCTCGACGAGTTCGACGCCTTCGGCGGCGACTTCGTCCTCTTCTTCGAGCCGCCGTCGCTCGACGAGCGGATCGTCAACCAGTTCGCGCTCTTTTCACTTCCGTCGAGCGCCAGGCTGTCACTCGAGGAGCTGCTGAAGCAACGCGATTCGGCGTGGCGCCGCATCATCATTCCCGCGGCGCTGAAGTGGGAAGTGCGCGACAAGCTCGATCAGGCCAACATCACCGAGCGGGTGCTCTTCCCCGGACTCGACGGCCTCTCGCACTGGCTGAAGCGCTACTTCACGACGCGGAAGTAGGCGGCCGTCCTTCCAGCGCTGCCACGCGTGTCTCCACGTTCGTCAGCCGCTGGTCGAAATTCCGTGAGTGTTCCTCGATCTGGCGGAACGAGACCCGATTGAAGGACTTCATCTCCTCGAAGTCGCGGGCCGTGTCGCGGCGGAAGCGCTCGAGCTTCTCATCGACCAGTATCACCGCCTCGATGATCCTGCGCGTTTCGTCCCGAAGACTCTCGATCTGAACGAATGCGTGCCGCAGCCCGGTCTCCATCTCCTCGGTCCGCCCCTCCAGCCGATCGAATCGGCCTTCGATCCGACCGAACCGTTGGTCGACCTGCTCGAATCGTTGGTCGACCTGCTCGAAACGTTTGTCGACCTGCTCGAATTGACTATTCATGGTGCGGGTCAACGTATCGAACCGCGAATCGAGCAAGGCGATCAGCTCGGCATCATTCATGATCAGACCGTACCTCGGAGCCATACCCGAGTCAACGAATTCTACCCGGCGTGGATCGCCTACTCGCGCGCGGTTTTCCGTTTCCGAACCGCGGCGCTCCACGACACCATCAGCCAGAGCACGCCGGCGGTGATGGCCATGTCGGCGACGTTGAAGACGCCGGTGTGCAGTGACGGCGTGCCGAGGATCATGAAGTCGGTCACGACACCGCGGAAGTGGATGCGGTCGATCAGATTTCCGGCGCCGCCGGCGGCGATCAGCGCCAGTGCGACCTCGTCGGCGGTCCGTCCGATTCTTCCGCTGAGCGCGGCGGCGAGCGAGGCGATGACGGCCAGGGTGACGAATCCGTCGAAGATCGCCGCGCGCAACTGCTCGGGCAGATTCGATCCCATGCTCAGGAAGGCGCCGGAGTTTTCGGTGTACAGCAGCGTGAGGAAGGCGTACGGATGTGCACCTTCGCCCCGCAGTGAATCCCGGGCGAGGGCCTTCGTCCCCTGATCGGCGATCAGGATGAGGGCCACGAGCAGCAGCAGGGCGAATCGGCGCACGATTGCCCCATTGCGTCCCGCGTGCCTGTTCACATCACCATCTCGCCGCGTA
>DATFUW010000260.1:0-11602 GCA_035260605.1 Thermoanaerobaculia bacterium
GATGGCATCGTAGAAGTAGAGCCCGTCGCGGCCGAGGAATGCGTCGATGGCCTCGAAGAGCGGCTGCGAGGTCAGCGGGCCGGTGGCCACGACCAGGGCATCGTATCCGTCAGGATTCAGTGACGTAATTTCATCACGATAAAGAGTAATTGTTTTCTGTGATGTGATGGCCTGCGTGACGGCGGCGGCGAAACGCTCGCGGTCGACGGCAACGGCATCCCCGGCAGGGACGCGAGCCTCGCCGGCGCAGCGGATGGCGAGCGATCCGAGCATGGCCATCTCGGCCTTGAGGAGTCCCACGGCGTTGGTGACGGCGGAGGAGCGGAAGGAGTTCGAGCAGACGAGTTCCGCGAGGTCGCCGGTGCGATGCGCGGGCGTGTTCTTGCCCGGGCGCATCTCGAACAGATCGACCGCGTGGCCGCGCTGTGCGAGCTGAAACGCGCATTCGCTGCCGGCGAGGCCGGCGCCGATGATCTTGATCTTCATGGCGGCTCGCGGCCGGCGCTAATTCGGCGTGGCGAAGGGCTGGCCCGGTTCGACGCGGATCTCGCCGAATTTCTGTTCGTAGAGCCCGACGTTGTGTCCGAGCGCCTCCAGGAGCTGTTTGGCGTGGAGCGGCGTCATGATGACCCTGCTGTAGATCTTCACGTCCGGCCGCCCGGGGACGATGCGTCCGAGATCGATCACGAACTCGCTGGGGGAGTGGATGATGTTGGCGAAGTTGATGTACTCGCCCTGCGCGATGTTGTCATCGAGCGTGATGCGAATCGTCTGCTGGTTCTGTTGTTCCATGAGGTCCTCGAGCGGCGGTTGGTCGGGCAGGCGGGATTTGAACCCGCGACCACCTGAACCCCATTCAGGTACGCTACCAGGCTGCGCTACTGCCCGACGTGAGGCCGATCGTAGCACTGAACGGATCACCGAGGCGTGTATTCCCAGGCGACGTCTTCACAATCTTGGCGCCCACAGAATCAGATACCGCGTGATCTCCACGTTCTTCTCCGCCGGGACGATCACGATCTCCTCGATCGCTTTTTCCTGCGTTGCGAGGTCGTCGCGGATGGCCTGCAGCTCACGGTCCCATGCCCGCTGAATCTGCGCGATCTTCTCCATGTAGTCGGTCTCGCGTGCCGACTGCGGCGGATCGGCCAGGGCGGCCGGCTTGCCGCTGGTGATGTTGTAGAGCGTCTGCCCCCAGGCCACGCTCACGTTGTCGACGGGATTGTCGGAGGGATGCGGCTCGTTCGCTTCGATCTCGCGCGTGTCGCGTTCCGAACGTTCCTTCACCTGGTCGATGCGCCGGCGGAACGTGCTTTCCAGCCGCTCGGTCTGCTCATCGAGCCGCCGCTCCACCTCGTCGGCGCACCGGCCGAGGAACGCCTCGCGCGTCTCGTGCGGCTGTGAGTACAGGCCGAACGCCGCGTTGTGGAAGAAGACCAGCTTCTCCCGCTCGCTGACGAACTGGCGGAACGCCTCTTTGGCCTGCATCGCGGCCTGCACGAGCACATCGAGCGCGGCGCGCGGGTCGCGGCGATGAGGATCGGGAACGGCATGAATGCTCAGTTTCTCCGCGTCGACCGGCCGGGCGGCACTCCAGTCGACCTTCGACTCCGCCGCGTCGATCGGCGCGGCGTACGAGCGGTGCACGGTCTGATGAAATCCGCTGCGCGGCTCGGCATGCGTGATGACCGCCTCGGCGAGCGCGAATGGCCGGTACGGACCCCGCTGTCCCCAGACGTAGAGCTGCTCGATCTCCTCGCTCCCCTTGATCTGCGGCCGCGCGCGCGCCGGAACTCCCGGCGTGTCCCAGGTGCGCTCGATGCTGAGCCCGTGCGCCACCGGCACGGCCTCCAACACGCGGCCCGGGACGGCCGCCAGCGCGCGGCGGACCTCTTCGCGCCGATCGGGCGGCAGGAGGAAGACGACCACGCCGCCTCCGCCGGCACCGCAGACCTTTCCGCCCCATGCCCCGGCCGCGGTCGCGGCGGCGACGGCCGCCTCGATCTCCGGCGTGGAGATGCCGTCGATCAGCGACTTGCGGTTCGACCACTCGCGGGCCAGCGCGGCGCCGGCGGCCTGCATGTCACCGCTGGCCAGCGCCTTCTCCATCTCCGCGGCGCTCTGCACGATGCGCTCGAAGCCGCGGACCACCTTCTTTTTGCCGTCGATGTGCCGCTTGTACATCTCCCAGTTGTTCGTCCCCGAGAAATGCGCCACGCCGCTGTAGTGCAGCAGCATGTGCTCGGCGAGCTTCTCCACCGGGAGGGAGATCTCCTGACGCACGACCGAACCGGGGTTGAGGCGCAGCGCGGAAATCCCGCCGTAGACGGCCGGATAGTAGTCCTGGATTCCCGCCGGAACGCCGATGAGCCGCGTCTCCAGATCGCGCACCAGAGCGATCAGCGCGTCGCCTTCGATCGGTTCGCCCGACAGCTCCGAGAGCGCGCGCACCAGCGTGATCGTCAACGCCGATGAGCCTCCCACCCCCGAGCCGCGGGGCGCGTCGGTCCGCGTGGTGATGCGGATCCCGCTGACCCGGAAGTGCTCGAGCACCCGATGGACGAGCGCCGCCTTCGGATCGGCCGCCAGCTCGTGCAGCGAGTCGTAGCGCTGCTCGTACTGCTGGTCGGTCAGGTGGACCTCGACGCCGCTGGCGCCGGTCTCGACGACTTCCGACTCGGCGTAGTGCGAGATGGCCACATTGACCGTCCGCGCGCCCGAGTGGAACAGGTATAGGGGCCACAGATCGAGGGTGCCGCCAGCGAGATCGGCGCGCACCGGCGCCCGGACCGTGACCTTGTTCATGAGATCGTTGCGACGACGGTTGCTAGAAGAGTGCCCGGCGTCGGGATGCCAATTCTGCCACTTGTGACGTTGGCGCGGCGAGTTTGTTTTCCAGCCGTGTGATCTTCGCCCGGAACGTCTGCAGCAGCGATGCAGAGAGCGGATCGGGAGCGATCGATTTCAGCTTGAGCGGATCGAGCCACTTGCCGGCATCCAGGACGCGGTAATCGAGGTGCGGCCCGGTGGCCAGGCCGGTCGCGCCCACGTATCCGATGACCTGTCCCTGCTGCACTTTCGTCCCCGGATGGATTCCCCTGGCGAAGCGCGACAGGTGCAGGTAATAGGTCTGCAGCCGGGACGTGTGGCGGATGCGCACGAGATTTCCGTCGGCCCCTTTGTGCCGCGCCTCGACCACCACGCCGTCGGCCGTGCTCATCACCGGCGTTCCGACCGGCGCCCCGTAGTCGACGCCGAGGTGCGGGCGGAAGCAGTGCAGGATCGGATGCCAGCGGCTGTGCGAAAACTTCGAGGTGATGCGCGTGAAGTGCAGCGGGGCGCGGAGGAACTGCTTGCGGAGCGGCGTGCCGTTGCGCGCGTAGTAGCCTGCCCGTCCGCCGCTGTCCTCGTGGAAGGCCTCGAACGTCTGGCCGTCGTGGATGAAGCGCGCCGCCAGGATCGGCCCGTACCCGTCGGGATCGGCGCCGATGTACTTCTTCTTCACCACCAGGCTGAACGAGTCGCCGCGCTGCAGGGCGAAAAAGTCGATGTCCCACTGGAAGATATCGACGATCTGCTGCGCGAGCTGCGGTCCCTCGCCGGTCGAGACGAGCGCGTCGTAGAGCGAGCTGTCGATCGTCGCCGATACGGACGTTTCGATCTCCACGATCTGCGCCGGGTGCGCGGTGGCGCGGAACGCGGACCCGTTCCGGGCGGCGTCGACCTCTCCCCATCCGGCGATCTTCATCTCCACGCTGTCGACCGCCGCCTCCTTGTCGTAATGGAAGCGGACGAGATTGCCCGGCTTGAGCGCCCGCAGATCGATGAGCCGGCCGACCTCGTGGATCACGGCGAGCGCATCAGCGGTGCTGAGCCCGCCATCCTGGAGAACGGAAGCGAACGTGTCGCCCTTCTCCACGGTCAGCACGATGGCGTGTTCCGGGAGCGTTGCCGGAGGAAGGTCGGCGAGCTGTGCATATTCGACCCGCGGCCGAATGGCCAGGCGTGCCGAGGGGGGAAGCGGCGCCGCGGCGTTCATCACCGCGAGCAGGAAGGGGAGGGATGCCGGGACGACTGCGGCGAAGCAGGCTGCCGGCCGCATCCGTCCGCCCTCCCGATGTTGTCCGGCGCGCAGACTCATCATCGATCCATCTGCGATCGTACCACCCAGGCGGGCTCTACTGCCCACCACCGGCCGGCTGCAGCGACAGGATCTGCAACGGCGCCTTCTGCGAGTCGTCCCGCAGCGGGTCCGGCTTGTGAAAATCGGCGGGGACGAGGAACAGGTCGGACGAGACCGAGCTCTTGGGCGTGATCGAGGTGATCAGAAGCTCGCGCGTCTGCGTCCGCGTCGGCCGGAAGACATTCGAGAGTTCCGAGCCGCGGACGTTCTCGCGGTGCATGGTCGTGCTGACGCGCATCATCTGCTTGAGCGGAAAGCCCTTGATCTTCGTATTCTCCGCGGCGACGAGCTCGTCGAGCTCCGGGTTTCCGGTCCGCACCGCGCCGCTGCTGAGGAAATCCTGGCCGACGTTGCCGAACGCCTGCGTGACCCATTTGTCGATCGTCTCGTGGACGGTCTGGGTCAGCGGAATCGAGCCGAACCCCAGCGTGATGTCGTAGTCGAGCGTCATCTGATAATGGTCGGTCGGCAGGCCGGCAATCATCGGATGATCTTCGAGCTGGCTGACCGCGACCTTCTTGTTGCTGATCGTGATCCGCGCCGTGCCGATCGCCGAGGCCACGCCCGCGGCGTTGACCTCGACGTAGGTCTTCTTCGTCGGATCGACATACGTCAGCGTCCGCGATCCGTTGAGTGTGAAGACATACGATCCGACCGGAAAGGCGTCTCCGGTGAGAAAGTCGACCCGCGAACGGTCGCCGTCGAGAATGCCGCGGCCGGTCATGTCCGTCGCCGGCATCGATTCGAGATCAGAATGGGTGGTCTGCCGGAACTCGTACTGAACGGCTCCGTACACACCCTGCCCTGCCGCCACCACCAGGAGCGCAACCACCAGCAACACCCGTCTCATAAATAACCTCGATTTCTGTCGAGTATACAACGCGCAGGAGGAAATAGCGCCTCCGGGAGCGACGTTGGGCTGGCCATGTCCCGCTCGACGATGATCCTGGCGGCGATTGCCGCCGCTGCAATGACCCTCCCGTGCGCCGCGCGCACCGATCCGAACTCGCTCGACGAAGTCGTGCGCCACGTCCAGGAGCAGCAGAAGAATACGCGGACGCTGGAGGCCGACTTCCGGCAGGAAAAGACGCTCGCCCTGCTGGCCAGGCCGGAAGTCTCCACCGGCCACTTCACCTATTCGCGGCCGAACAGCGTGCTCTGGCGGTACGACTCGCCCAAGCGCGTGGACATGCTCATCGCCAACGGCACGATGACCACGTATTACCCCGATCTGAACCGCGCGGAGAAGATCGAGGTGCGGCACTACCAGGACCGCATCTTCCGCTACATGGGAGCCAGCGGCGCGCTCGACGACCTGGCCACCTACTTCGATTTCACGTTCATCAACCGGGACGATCAGCCGTTCTACGTGCTCGACCTCACCCCGAAAAGCAAGTCGATCGCCCGGCGAGTCCGCCACATCACGATCTGGATCGACAGGAAGAGCTATCTGACGACGAAGTTCGAGTACACCGAAGGCGACGGGGACCTCACGCGCTACGAGTTCACGCACATCCGGATCAATCAGCCGATCGAGCAGGGCCGCTTCACGCTCAACATCCCGCCGACCGTGCGCGTCGAGCAGATGAAGCTGCAGTAACCGAGGACTGAGGACTGAGGACCGAGTTTCACCTGCTGCACTCGTCCGGTGATGCCCGGGCCGGCCGGATCATGACGGGTCACGGCGCCGTCGACACCCCCGTCTTCATGCCGGTTGGCACGGCGGCGTCGGTCAAGGCCCTCACGACGGACCAGTTGAACCACCTCGGCCCCGAGCCCTCCGCGCCCGCTCCTCGAATCATCCTCTGCAACACGTATCACCTCATGCTCCGTCCGGGCATCGAGCTGCTCGCGCAACTCGGCGGGATCCATCGCTTCATGGGATGGGAAGGGGCGGTACTTTCGGACTCCGGGGGCTTCCAGGTCTTCTCGCTCGCTTCGATCCGCAAGGTGCAGGAGGAAGGGGTCGAATTCCGGAGCCATCTCGACGGCTCGCTGCACGTGCTCTCGCCGGAGCGGTCGATCGAGATCCAGTCGCGAATGGGAGTAGATATCGCCATGGCGTTCGACGAATGCCCGGCCTATGGCCGGTCGCATGCGGACGTGGAGCGTTCGATGGAGCTGACCCACCGCTGGGCGCGGCGGTCGCTGTCGGCGCGCGCGGAGGACGGGCCGGCGCTGTTCGGTATCGCTCAAGGGGGCATCTATCCCGACCTCCGCCGGCGCAGCATCGAGGAGATCGGCTCCATGGACTTCGACGGCACGGCCCTCGGCGGGCTTTCCGTGGGCGAGCCGAAGGAGGCGATGTTCGAGATCATCCGTGAGGCCGCTCCCCGCATGCCTGCCGGCAGACCGCGCTACCTGATGGGGGTCGGCACGCCGCAGGACCTGCTCGACGCGGTCGCGGCCGGGATCGACATGTTCGACTGCGTGATGCCCACCCGGAATGCCCGGAACGGGACGCTGTTCACCAGCGTGGGAAAGGTGGCGATCAAGAACGCCCGCTATGCAGCGGACGAGGGGCCGCTCGATCCGGCCTGCGCCTGCCTGACCTGCCGGACCGTCTCGCGAGCCTACCTGCGGCACCTGTTCGTAGGGGGCGAAATCGCCGGTCTGGTATACAACACCGTGCATAACGTTTTCTACTATCTTGACTTGATGACAAAGGTTCGGCAGGCTATTGCGTCCCATTCGTTCGCGGAATTCCGCGACGCCTACCTCGTGCAGTCGATTCGAGAAGACCAATCATGAATCCCCCAGCGCTCTTACTGCTTCAGGCCGGCGGCGACACCACCGCCACGTTCCTGATCAACATCCTGCCGATCGCGGCGATCTTCGCCGTGTTTTACTTCCTGGTCATCGCTCCGGCGAACAAGCAGAAGCGGAAGGCGCAGGAAATGCTCAGCGCGCTGAAAAAGGGCGACCGCGTGGTGACGTCGGGCGGGATTTACGGGACGATTCAGGGTGTTGAGGCGGAAGTCGTCTACCTGAAGATCGCCGATAACGTGAAAGTGAAGGTCGCGCGCTCGGCGATCACGGGACTCGCCGCGGGTGAGACGAGCGAATCATAAGGCTGCCGCGCTGTCGGGCAACCCGTTCCGGAGGAACCATTGAACCGAAGTCTGTGGTGGAAAATCATCCTGATCATCGCGGTGCTCGTCGGCTTCGCCGCCGCCGTGGTCCCGACCAAGAACGATCCTGAACCGATCCGCCGAGGCTTGGACCTCAAGGGCGGCACACATCTGGTGATGCGGGTCAATGTCGGCGACGCGCTGCTGTTGGAAGCCGATCAGGGGATGGAATCGCTGAAGAATCAGGCGAAGGCGAACAGCCTTCCGATTCCGACGACGCGCCGCATCAACCCCTCGACTTTCATCGCGACTCCTCCGGCAGGCATCAGTGCCGGCCAGTACGAGACGATCGCCAAAGACTACCTGCCGACCTTCGACATGAGCGTGACGCCCGAGGGCGCCATGCAGTTCAAATTGAAAGGACCTGCGGCGTCGTCCATCAAGCGCGACACGATCGACCACTCGGTGGAGACGATCCGCAACCGCGTGGACGCCCTCGGCGTCACCGAACCGATCATCGCTCCCGAGAGCGGGAACCGCATCGTCATCCAGCTCCCCGGCGTCGACGACCCGGCGCGCGTGAAGGACATCATCAAGACCACCGCGCAACTGCAGTTCCGGATCGTGGAAGGGACTCCGGGCCCGGACACCAAGACCACGCTGGCCAGCGTATCGGACAGCATGAAGAACGACGTCGACATCCTGCCGGGCACGCGCGAGGACCAGCTCGGCCGCGTAGCCGGCACCGAGTTCTACGCCGTGCGCAAGACCATTCCAGTCACCGGCACGGACCTCAAGAACGCCCGGGTGCAGAAGGGACGGCTCGGCGAGCCGAACGTCGGGTTCTCGCTGACTCCGGGGGGCGCCAAGAAGTTCGGCGAGCTCACCGGAAACAACGTCGGCCGGCGTCTGGCCATCGTCCTGGACAACAAGGTCGTCTCCGCGCCGACGATCAACAGCCGGATCGACGATCAGGGCGTGATCGAAGGGAGCTTCACCACGCAGCAGGCCGCCGATCTGGCGCTGGTGCTGCGCAGCGGATCGCTCCCGGCGTCGCTGACTACTCTCGAAGAGCGGACCGTGGGGCCGTCGCTCGGCCGCGACTCGATCCATCAGGGAGTGCTGGCATCGCTGATCGGCTTCATCGCCCTGGTGCTGGCCATGCTGCTCTTCTACAAGGGCGCCGGCGTGAATGCCGTGCTGGCCCTGCTGCTCAACCTGGTGATCATCCTCGGCATGCTGGCGATCTTCAAAGCCACGCTGACGCTCCCCGGCATCGCCGGCATCATTCTGACTCTCGGCATGGCCGTCGACTCGAATGTGCTCGTGTTCGAGCGCATCCGCGAGGAGCTGCGCGAAGGAAAGAGCGTGCGGGCCTCGATCGAGAACGGCTTCTCGCGCGCCTTCGGCACCATCATCGACACCCACATGACGACCATCATCTCGGCGCTTTTCCTCTTCCAGTTCGGCACCGGTCCGATCAAGGGATTCGCCGTCACGCTGCTGATCGGTCTTTCGGCCTCGGTATTCACCGCCTTCTTCGTCTCCCGCGTGATCTTCGACCTCTGGTACAACCCGGAGCGGCGGCCGAAGGAAATCAGCATCTAATTTGATGAGGATATACCATGCAGATTTTTGTTAATACAAAATACGACTTCGTCAAGTACCGCTTCTGGGCGGTCGCGTTCTCGCTCGTATGGATCCTCATCGGAGCCGCCTTTTACCTGAAGGAAGGGGTCAACTGGGGAATCGACTTCGCCGGCGGCGCGAGCATCGTGCTCAAGTTCCAGAACCAGGTGCCGCTGAACAAGCTGCGCGCCGAACTCACGGATGCCTCGATCCAGCAGTACGGCAAACCCGAGGAGAACTCGGTGCTGATCCGCCTTCCGGAACAGCACAAAGAGACCGACTACGCCGGGCAGATCGTGGCCAAGCTCCACAACGATCTGAATCCGGAGGGCGCCGGAAAGTTCGACCTCAACTTCCAGGGGCGTGACGGGCTGACCGAACTCCTCATGCAGGACGATCCCGACCACAAGGGAACCGGCCCCGACGCGCGTGCGTACTACGCGCAGATTGCGGAGAGCGTCGTCGCCAAACGCTCGGAGCTCGGCCTGTTCACGAACATGCAGCAGGTCGTGTCCACTCCGGGGGTCGACACCGGAATCGCATCGGTGCTCAATCAGAAGGTCCATCTTGGTTCGTTCAACGTGCTCAACCAGGAGACCGTGGGACCGCAGGTCGGCAAGGAGTTGCAGCAGAAGGCGATCTGGGCCGTGATCCTCTCGACTCTGGCCATGGGCGTCTATCTCTGGTTGCGATTCGACCTGATGTTCGGCGTCGCCGCCGTCGTCTGCATCGTCCACGACGTGTCGGTCTCGCTGGCATTCCTGGGCATGATCCATGGCGAGTTCTCACTGGATATCGTCGCCGCGCTGCTGCTGATCGTCGGCTACTCGATCAACGACACGGTCGTCACGTACGACCGCGTCCGCGAAAACCGCCGCAGGACGAAGACCCGGGCCACGCTCGAAGAGCAGCTCAATCTGGCGATGAACCAGACGCTGTCGCGGACCATCCTGACTTCCGGCTCCGTGGTCATCGTCCTCATCGCCCTGATTCTGTTCGGCGGAAAGGTCATCCACGAGTTCGCCTGGATCCTGCTGATCGGCGTCATCGCCGGGACATATTCGACGGTGACGATCGTTCCCGCGGTGGCCATCGCCTGGAACCGAATCGGCGGCCGAAAGCACGACATCGCGGGCCCCGCCGCCCGCCGCGTCGAGTCTTCGAATCCGCCGCCGAGTGCGCCGCGCGCGGAAACGCCGCGCAAGCGGAAAGCGGTGTAGGGAAGAGTCCGTCCGGCTCGGAGCACCGGCGGATCCCGGTGCTCCATACACAGAGGTGTGATGCACGACCTCTGACGCATGGTCGTGCTCCCCTATACAATCCGCCTCCATGGTTGACTCCAACCGCGACGACGCCCTCGACTACCACTCGCAAGGGCGGCCCGGCAAGACCGAAGTGGTCCCCACCAAACCGACCGCTACGCAGCGCGACCTGGCCCTCGCATATACCCCGGGAGTGGCGAAGCCGTGCCTCGAAATCGCCAGAAACCCCGGCGACGTCTACAAGTACACAAACCGTGGAAATCTCGTGGCCGTGATCTCCAACGGGACCGCCGTCCTTGGGCTGGGCAACATCGGGCCGGCCGCCGGCAAGCCGGTGATGGAAGGGAAGGCCGTCCTCTTCAAGCGCTTCGCCGACATCGACGTCTTCGACCTCGAAATGGACACGCGCGACACCGAGACATTCATCCAGGCCGTGAAAGTGCTCGAGCCGACGTTCGCGGGGATCAACCTCGAGGACATCGCCGCGCCAGAGTGCTTCGAGATCGAAGAGCGCCTGAAGAAGGAGATGAAGATCCCCGTCTTCCATGACGACCAGCACGGGACGGCGATCATCTCCGCGGCGGCGCTCATGAACGCGCTCGAAGTCGCCGGCAAGAAAATCGACAAGGTGAAGGTGGTCATCAGCGGCGCGGGCGCTGCGGCCATGGGCTGCCTGCGGCTCTATCTGAAACTGGGGCTGCGCAAGGAGAACGTCATCCTCTCCGACAGCCACGGCGTGATCTTCAAGGGACGGACGGCCGACATGACTCCGAACAAGGAGCACTTCGCCACCGACAGCAAGGCGCGGACCCTGGCCGAGGCCATGCGGGGGGCCGACGTCTTCATCGGCCTCTCGGTCGGCGGGATCGTGACCGGGGCGATGGTGCAGGCCATGGCCAAAGATCCGATCGTCTTCGCCATGGCCAATCCCGATCCGGAGATCACGTACGACGACGCGTGCGCCGCGCGGTCCGACGTGATCATCGCCACCGGCCGCTCCGATTACCCGAACCAGGTCAACAACGTCCTCGGATTTCCGTTCATCTTCCGCGGCGCGCTCGACTGCCGGGCCACGACGATCAACGACGAGATGAAGCTCGCCGCGGCGCACGCACTGTCGGAACTGGCCAAAGAGGAAGTGCCCGATTCGGTTCTGCGCGCGTATGCCACCGACCGCTTTTCCTTCGGACGCGAGTACCTGATCCCGAAGCCGTTCGACCACCGCGTGCTGCTGAAGGTCCCGGTCGCCGTGGCGCGCGCCGCCGCCGAAACCGGAGTGGCGCAGGAGCCGATCACCGACTTCGAGGCTTACCGCCGCCGCCTGGAGAACCTCCTCGGCCGCTCGCGCGGAATCATGCACGCCATCTACGACCGGGCGAAGAGCGATCCGAAGCGGATCGTCTTCCCGGAAGGCGACCAGGAAAAGATCATCCGCGCGGCGAAGATCCTCATCGAGG